>CAZMAM010000004.1:0-61616 GCA_964564305.1 uncultured Eubacteriales bacterium | reverse complement strand
AAATTGCGTATCGCCGTTTTATTCATCGCCTGTGTCATCGCTCTCGTCCTTTCGCAGCCCCTAAGGCAGCACCGCACAAAGACCGGCCGCCGCGCAATGCCCGCCCGACGGCCGGGCGTCTTTTGCTTCTGCTTCACGCACGCAAATCTTTATGCGGTATTGCCCGAAATTCATTGCCCGAAAATGAGCTTTTGAATTTTTCGAAAATCTCCGTCCCAAATGGCGTAAGTTGCGCCGCCGTCATCCGAACCGAATGGCGAGGTGGCGGTGCGCAGGTACAGGCTGTCCATTCCGGCCGTTTTTGCCCCGGCGACGTCCGATTGCGGGTCGTTTCCAATCATCAGGCAGGTTGCGGGCTCCAAGTGAAACGTATCCAGAAGCGCCCGGAAGAACGCCAAAGAGGGCTTTTTGCACCGGTGTTCCGAGGAGATAAAAATGCCGTCAAAGGCATCGCTCAGGCCCATCATCTCGATTTCCGGCCGCGTAAAATCCGTCTGCGCGTTGGAGAGCAGATAAATATTTTTGCCCCGCGCCCGAAGTTCCCGGAACAGATCGGTCACGCCGTCGTATAAACGGAGGGTTCTTCGGGAAAGGGTGCGAAAAATAATGGCCGTCATTCTGGCGGTGGAGGCGTCGCACGCAATGCCCTTCAGCCGGTAAAGCTCCGCGAAAACTTCGGTGAGATCCGGCTCGGGGCAGGGTAAATCGATTGTTTCCGCCTGCTCTTTTTCTAAGCGCCGCAGTTCGCTTTCCAGTTCCCGCGGCGTGTAATGCGCACCGCATCCGCAATAAATCTCGCTGAGCTTTTCCCAGACAAACGGATCCTGTTCGTCCGTGCGAATATCCACAAGCGTTCCGTAAAAATCAAAGAGAAAATTTTGGTACACCGCGCACACCCCCGTTTTTCGGCAAAAGGCGACGCCCATGGCGGGCAATTTCCCGATATGGGAAAATCTACAGAATATGAAGCGCGTCGTGGCCTTCGAGCAATCCCATCAGTTTTTCTTTCATTTGGGTAAGGTACCGGTCCACGTCCGCCTCGTTTTCGAGTTTTGCCGCAAGGCAAAGGCCGTTTCGGCTGACGGCGACGGTATCCTTTTCGGGGTCGGCTTTGGCAATGAGGGCTTTGAGCGTCTGTTCCCGAATGCCGGCGATTTGTGTTTTCATCGCGTCCAGGCCGGTCAGGGTATCGGCGGCGTCGGCGGCCTTTCGTTTGGCCTCCCATTCGGCGTCGGTCCGCGCGGCAAATTCCGCCCGATCCGTCCCGGCGGAACGGGCAATTTCCGCCTGCGCTTCCCGAATATCGCGGAAAATTTCCTCGCGCTTGTTCTGAAGCAGCCTGCCGTAAACCGCCTGAATGTTTTGCATGAGCGCCGGAAGCTCCGATATGCGCCGGTACGGGCTGGGCGAAGATAAAATGGCTTTCATATCCGCTAAAGCGGAAAGCGCCTGAGGTTCTTCCCGCAGATATTCCCGTTCGTTTTCCATCGCCGATGCCAGCGCGTACGCGCTGTCGAAAACGGGTTTTTGTGTTCCGAAAAACGAGCGCAAATTTTCCGCGTCTTCCCGAAACGCCTGTAAATCGTCCCGGAGTTCAACGGTTTTCTTCAGCAGCGCCGTATTGTCTTTTTTCTGAAAGAGAATTTCATCGCAAAGGGCAACGCCCTGTTCCACCAGCGCTTTATCCGGGTATTTCGGCGTGCGGTATTCGGTGTCCAGCAGCGTTTGCAGGCGGTTTTGGGCTTCGGTGAACCGGTCGAGCACAAAGGAGATTAGCCCGTCTTCATCCATCGGAACATCCATGGTGCCGAGAAACTCTTTCAGCACTTCGCGGGCGTCTTTGATAAGGGAAGCGGGAATCGCCACGCGCCGGATTACGGTGGTTTTATCGATTTCGGATTTTCTTCTCAAAAGATCCGGAAGACGGCTGTCCGTGGGCTGAACCGTGTTGCCCGCGTAGCGTACGGTGACTTTGCGTTTGGCGATAAGCCGGGCCGTCACGGCGGCAATATCGATTTCCCGCCATCCGTACGGAACGCCCGAAAACCGCCGCTGAATATCTCCCATGGAAGTGGGGAGCATCCGTGCGGCCTGAAGCTCTAAATACCGCTCTACCGCTTCCTGAGCTTCGGGATTGATCTCCTGCGCCGCCCCCTCAATGACCGCTTGCGGGTTCGGATCGTTGAGAATTTGGATGAGATCGCTGTCGCTGTCCGCGTATTGCCGGATAAAATTGAGCTTCGTATAAATGGTCTCGACCAAAACCGAAAGGGCGTCGTCGATTTTTTCTTTTACGGAGGAGCCCTTTTTGCGGGGGCCGTCGCCGCAGACATACACTTTTCCTTCCGTGATGGCTCTCTCGATAAATTGGCTGGCCCGTTTTTCGGCAGTCTCCGCCTGTTTTTCCTTGGCCTGAATGATTTCCCGAATCCCTTGGGGAAGCTGTACCATGTTGCGGCCTTTGATATATTGCCGGATTTTCGCGGCGTTCTCCAGATCGTCGAAATAGGGATATACGTCGGAAAGCACCAGAATGGCCTCGTTATTGTGGTCGGATTGCATGCGAAGCCGTTCGTCCCCCGAGCGGTAGAGATCGGACATTTCGGTCAGAATCCGCAGCTTCAGCCCCCCCGCCGGCTGACCGAAGGCGGTATCGTCGACAAACGCATCAAACGGAAAATCGGTTCTGCCGTACCGGAATTTTTTGAACGCGTACAGGTTGTTAAAGATAGATTCCGCAATTTTTCGGGTGATATTGGCGCTGTTGACCGGCGTGTTTCGGATTTCCCGTTCCACATCCTGCTCGTCATCGGTCAGGAAGGTGTAGGTGTCCCCGTTGCGCACAATGTAATTCTGGGAACGCAGACGGTCGAGCGAGGCCTGAACCGCAATGCGCATGTCGATTTTATCCGTTTGGATATCGTCCGTCATCAGCGTGACGATATTGTCGACGTTTGCGCGCACATCGTCCACATAGCGAATTAAATACAGCAGTTTTAAAATGCTCACATCGTACGGCTCAATGCCGTCGCGGTTGTCCGCCGCCGCCTGGCAGCGGTCGATTACCCGGCGAATGTTCCCTTCCAGAAAAGTGACAATGGTGTCGTAAAACAGGCTGAACGGGACAAACGCGCTTTCATCGCGGTCCTCAATCGCCACGGCGGCGTCCTGAAACGCGGAAAGCATGGAACGTTCGCCGCCGGAAAGGTGCTTTCCGGAATTGCCGTGCTTGCGGATTTGGGCGAGAACGTTCTGCATGAGTTTGAACTGGTACGGCACAAAGGGGTAAGTGTCCACATATTCGTAATCGCCGGAATATCCTTTTAAATCCTTGACGGCGTCGGTGAAGGTGAACAGATTTTTCATCACTGCGCTGTTTTTGCTGTAATTTTGGGCCAGAAGCTGCTGCGCCGTGTCGGTCTTGGCGAGGATGCGCTTTTTAATCACTTCGTCGACCGAAGAGGAGGAGAGGCTCAGGCGGATATTGAACCGGCCCTGAATTTTTGAAAAATCGTTGCCTTGGATTTTGGTGACCGAATCGATGGCCTCCTGGCTGGTGACCATCACCCAAACGCGGCCCGCGCACTTCGATCCGATTTCTTCCACAATGGTTTGCAGATTGAGCATGAGGTTGCCGTCGGAGCCGATATACTGCCCTACTTCATCCACCATAAACAGCAGACGAAAATCGCTGCCCTTGGTATCGATATAAGCCTTGATTTCCCGGACAAGCTGTTCGATAGAAAGTTCTTCCGTTTGCGTTCCGTTAAACCAGTTTCGCACGGCGGATTCGCTCATTCCGAGAACATCGGTCAGAACATCTACCAGAGAATCCTCCAGGAACGCGAAAGTGCTTCGCGCCACTTCCCAGGAAGTGCCGCGAATTTCCGCGAATTTCCGCCTGAATTCTTCCGTCTTTCCGGATTGGTCGATAAACTGTTCCAACCGCGCCACTTTCAAATCGTCCCCGTAAAAGCCGCGGTATTCGTAGAAAACTTTGGCGAATACGCGCAAGATGGCGGTGCTGTCTTTGTTGATGGGGCTTTTGGCGTCGATGTTAAACAGGATGGCGTCCGTGGGCACGGCGGCGCACCGCTCCAACTGGGCAAACATCATCGGGTCGTCAAATTTGTCCGCGAAGTAATCCACCGCTCTTTTCCCGGCGACGGTCCGGTTGGAAAGCAGGATGGAGAGAATTTTCAGGAAGTGGGATTTTCCGCTTCCGAAAAAGCCGGAAATCCACACGCCGATTTGATCGGTCGGTTGGTTCAGCGATTTTTCGTAATGATTGAGAAAAGTGTTGAAATGCCGGCGAATTTCATGCGTGATGATGTATTCGTTCAGCTCTTGGGTGATGTGTTGCTCATCGTTGACTTTGACTACGCCGTTGATTTCCCGGTTGATATCGGATGAAAACATTTGCTCAAGTCGCATAAAAATCCCTCCGTGTTTCATTTTACGCCGCCCGGAAATTATGTGCCGCGCGTATCGCGGACAAAACGAAAAAATCCGGGTCGGTGCGCTTAAAGCAGATTAAACGCGCGGTAGTAATTGCCGTCCGCGATTTCGTCGAACAGTTTGAGATCCTGCCCGTTGAACGTTCCCGGGTACAGCATCAGTATCGGAATATCCGAAAACACCGGCTGAATGTTATCCAGTATGAGATGCGCCCGCATAAAGGGGTACACTTTCCCTACGCCCGTAATCAGCAAAACATCGCCGTACCGGTGCGGTTCGTATTGCATTTTGCGCACATACTCCTGCGGCGTTGCCGCTTTGATGAGCTGATCGTAGAGATATGGTTTGCCTTTGCGTTCCTCCATGGGGGGAATGCTCGGCAAAATGCGCTTTTCTTCGCAGATATTCAGAAAAATGGTATAGAGATCGCATTCGATTAACCGGTACGGGACGTCCGGTTTTTTCTTCAGGCTGTCGAAATACGCCCGAACGGTGATTTCGTCCGCCGCGTTGTAACAGAAAAAGTGAATGCCGACTTCGTTGGAAAGGCCTTTGTTCTTCAAAAAAGTTTCCTGTGAAAGCCTTTGTGAAACCCGGCTCAATTTTGCCGCAATATCGCTCACAGGCTGTCCCCCCATATCGTAATATTATGGCTTTATGCGGGTTTTGTTTCACCCGACGAAAAAATCCGCTCTTTGCTTCACAAACGAAAATTTCTATGCGGTGTTGCCTTAATCGAAACAGTTAAACGCGGGCAGTGCCGCGAAATCCCGTTTGGCGCGGATTTCCTCTTGCAGTTCTGGCGCGGCGGATATCGGCTGCAGCCGCGTTTCTCTTGACGAATTGAGGTAGCCGCATTCCGCCAGCGATTTTTTGAGCACCTGCTTAATCTTACCGACCGTGTTCTCGCTCCATAAAGCCACGCGTTCGTCCTTTTCCCGAAGTTCAAAAAAGAAAGCATTCAGATCTGCCCGGCTCAGTTCCCAATCCTGCGTGCGGAATTTTTCCGCGACGACTTCCGTCATAAAATCCCAGACGATTCGGTTGTACTTCATCATCGCGTAGAGATTCACCTGCTTTGCGGTTTCCGCCGGGCCGTGCGCCAGCAGGGACGTCAGTTTTGGTGAATTGAGCGCGTTAATTCTCTTCAGACACGCCGAAAGAATAGCGGAGATTTTTCTTTCCGTGGGGAACTGAAACAGATTGTCGGCTTTAATTTTCCCGAGCATTTCCGCGCGATTCCATCCCTCTTGGACGAGTCCGGCTACCGTGCGGATTTCAAAAAACAAAAACTGTTCTTGGGTTAAAACGCCGGAATACGCACCGGTCATGGCTTATCTCCCTCCATGTCGAATCAAGTGCCGAAAAGTTCCGCGCCAGGTTTATTTGCCCACGCAAAAGCGGGAAAACACTTCCTGCAGCACCGCTTCGGAAACGTTTTCTCCCGTCAGGGAAAGCAGGGCGCTCAGGGCGTCCTGTATGCAGACGGCGGCGGCGTCCTGCGCGAGGCCGGCGTTCAGGGCGTTGAGCGCGTCGGCAACGGCGTCGCGCGCCTTTACGGCGGCGGCGACCTGACGCTCGTGCGCCAGCATCGGTTCGTTTCCCGTCAGTTCGTAAATCCCGCAAAGGGTTTCCACGGCATCCCGCAGCGCGTCCAGGCCCTCACCGGTTTTGGCGCAAAACAGGATCAGCGGTTTGCCGATATTCAGCTGCGGGGGAACCGTTTGCGAGAGATCCGTTTTGTTGAGCACCAAAACAGCGGGTTTTTCCGAAACGGCCCGAAGCAAAGCTATGTCATCGGAACTCAGCGGGCGGGAAGCGTCGAAAACCGCGATAATCAGTTCCGATTGCGCAAGGCGGGATTGTGTCCGCTGCACGCCGAGCGCCTCAACCGTATCTGCGGATTCGCGCAGCCCGGCGGTGTCCGCAAGCCGCAAGGTCACTTCCCCCAGCTGCACCGTTTCCTCAACGATGTCGCGCGTGGTTCCGGGAATATCGGTGACGATGCTCCTCTCGCATCCCGAAAGGAGATTCATCAGGGTGGATTTGCCCACATTCGGGCTTCCGGCGATAACGGTATTCACCCCTTCGCGCAATATGCGCCCGGCATCGGCGGTGGCCAGCAGCGTGTTTAATTCCCGCATGGCGCTTTGAAGAGCGCCGCGCATAGAATCCGTCGGCAGGTCGGGGACGTCGTCGTCCGGGAAATCGATATAGGCGGAAATCTGCGCGAGCAACGAAACAAGCGTTTCTTTAATCGGCGTCACCGCGCGAAAAAGCGCTCCTTCCCGGGCGGCAAGGGCGGATTTGGCGGCCAATTTTCCCTTGGCGGAGATTAAATCCGCTACCGCTTCGGCGGAGGAAAGATCCATCTTTCCGTTGACAAACGCCCGGCGGGTAAATTCCCCGGGCGCGGCCATAACCGCTCCGGACGCGAGCGCTGCGCGAAGCACCCGGCGCAGCAGATAAACGCCGCCGTGGCAGGAAAGCTCCGCCACATCTTCCCCCGTGTAACTGTGCGGCGCGCGAAAAACCAGTGCCACGCAGTCGTCGATGTCGCCCTCGGTATCAAATACGTGTCCGTACCGCGCGGTATATCCCGGCCAGTCGGCGGGCGCCGAGCGGTCCGCGGCGCGAAAGATTTTCTGGGCGATAGGGACGGCGTCCTCTCCGGAAAGGCGTACCACGCCCAGTCCCGCCGTCCCGGCGGGTGTGGCGATAGCGGCAATGGTGGACAAAACGCACCGCTCCTTTGTGCTGACGGGTTTCATACGGCCGAAGCGCCCTCGCCTTTCGGCACATCCGTTGCGGCAAGGCTTTTCGCGCCGCCGGCTTTCGGGCAGTTGTAAATTAAACGAACAAAGCCAAAAAATGAAGCCGCAATTCGGCAAATTTCCGGCCGGTATTTGACACATTGTTTACGCATATTTATCTGTATATAGTATACCCTCTCTCCGCCCGTTTGTCAATTGTACGAACATCCGGTTTGGGGCGGAGAGAGCCCCGGATTGTCCAAAGGCAATACACGCAAAGATTGTCGTTCAGATGTGGCAGACGGATTTTTCACTGACGTGCTTTTTTCTCAGCGGCAATCACCGCTGTGTTCAAATAAATTTCCGTTTTTTCGGGTGAACCCGATTTCCATTCGGTATTGTAATTTTGGCGAAGATGTGGTACACTCTCCCCGGAAAAAGGGAAGCGAAGGAGAGATGGGTATTGTCGAGCATTTCGGTGAGCATTGTGACGTATAACAGCGCCGAAGTGATTTCCTTTGCTCTGCAAAGCCTTTTGTCGCACGGCTCGAAACCGGAGATTTATGTGGTGGATAACGCTTCTTCCGACGGCACCGTTCAGGCGGTATCCCGTTTTGAGGGCGTGCACTGCCTGGCATTTCCGGATAATCCGGGGTTTGGCGCGGGGCATAACCGTGTTTTGTCCCGGCTGTCGTCCGATTACCATGTGATTATGAATCCGGATATTTCCTTTACCGACGATGTGCTGGGTGTGTTGAGCGCGTATTTGGATGCTCACCCGCAGGCGGTGCTTGCCACGCCGACGATTTTGAATCCGGACGGAAGCGTTCAGGATGTCCCACGGGTGCTGCCCAAGCGTCGGTATATGTTTGCGTCCAAATTAGAGCGGTTCGGCGGCGTGTTTCGCCGCTGGCGGGACGAATATACCCGGCGGAAAGAAATCTTTACGCAGCCGACGCCGATTACTTCCTGCACGGGTTGTTTTATGATGGTGCGCACCGAAGCGCTGAAAGCGGTTCACGGCTTTGACGAACGGTTTTTTCTTTACTGTGAAGATGCCGATTTATCCCGGCGCCTTGCCCCTTTTGGGGAATTGGTGCTGGTTCCCGAAACGGCGGTGACCCATCGCTGGGAACGCGCAAGCGGGAAAAACGGAAAATATCTTCATGTTCACCTGCGTTCGATTCACCGGTATTTTCAAAAATGGAGGCGCGGCGCGTGAATGTTTCGGTGGCGATGACGGTTCTCAACGGCATGCCTTACCTAAAAGAACAGTTATCCTCTGTGCTGTGCCGGCTGCAGCCGGGAGATGAGGCGGTGATTTCGGACGACGGTTCCGCCGACGGTTCCGTCGAATTTTTGCGGGACGCCGCTTCCCGGGACAGTCGCGTGCGTCTGCTTGCCGGCCCCGGGCGCGGGGTGACGGAAAACGTGGCGAACGCGCTTTCCGCCTGCCGGGGCGATATCATCTTTTTGTGCGATCAGGACGACCGGTGGTATCCCGAAAAGCGCGATGCGGTGGTCGGGGCGTTCGCGCCCCAAACCGTACTGGTTCTGCACGATGCCCGGGTGGTAGACGCGCACGGAAATGAGATTGCCCCTTCTTTTTTGCGCACGCGGGGATTTGCAACCGGGTTTTGGAGAAATTTATGGAAAAACGGATATATCGGCTGTTGTATGGCTTTTCGCAGAGAACTCCTGCCTCAGGTGTTGCCTTTTCCGCCGAAAATTCCGATGCACGACCAATGGATTGGCATGCAGGCGCAGCGCTGCGGGAAAGTCACCGTGATTGAAAAGCCATTGATGGATTACCGCCGCCACGCGGACAATCTGACCGGGCAAAGCCATCTGCCGTTTGGGCAAATGCTGCGGTGCCGGTGGGGCATGGTTTGCGCGCTTGCCTCGCGACCCCCGAAGCACAGGTGGGGAACATGACGCTCTACGCGCTTGCGGTGATTTACAACCGCTGCTGTGCGGATTCCGCCTCGCTTCAGGCGCTGCTGCGGCAGAATGTCCGCACGGTGCTGGTGGCGGACAACAGCGAACGCGATTTTCAAAATGCCGAATGGTGCGAAAACGCCGGATTTGCGTATCTTCCGCTGCACGAAAATAAAGGGCTGTCGGTTGCGTACAACCGCGGAATCGATTATTTGCGGGAGCATACCGATGCGACGCACGTGTTGTTGCTCGATGACGACACTTCCCTGCCCGGCGGTTTTTGGCAAGGGACACAGCGGGCGATTCAAAGCGGAGAGGAAGGTATTTACCTTCCGATTGTTCAGGACGAACGCGGAACGCTTTCCCCGTGCCAAATACGGGGATTTCGGGTAACCCGAACCGATCGCCCCCGCTTGCTGCCCGAAAAGCGGCTGACCGGCATCAATTCCGGCATGGCCGTTCCGCTTTCGCTGTTCGACGGTTACCGGTACGATGAGGGATATTTTCTCGATTACATCGATCACGCGTTTTTGCGGGATATGAAGGCGCGCGGCGTGCGGATATTCATCACCGATCAGGTGATTGGCCAGCGATTCGCGGATAACGATCGCCGGGATACACAGGCAAGGCGTCTGCGCGCACAGATTTTTGCCGCCGATTTCCGGCGTTTTTGCGGAAACGGGCTTTGGGGCCGGGCGTTCGCTTCGCTGGTGATTGCGCACCGCCGGCGCCAAATACATTAAAGCGGCGCCGCGCACAGATTACGGGCGGTGAGGCGCCCGATGCCGCCGGCAAAGGTTTTGTATGCTGCCGGCTTTTGCGCAAAATTGCCTAAAAAGGGGGAGAATATCGGTGAAAGGCATTGTTCTGGCCGGAGGTTCCGGCACGCGGCTGTATCCGCTGACCATGGTGACGTCCAAGCAATTGCTTCCGGTATACGATAAGCCGATGATTTACTATCCGCTTTCCACGCTGATGCTGGCGGGCATTCGGGATATTTTGATTATTTCCACTCCATCGGATTTACCGAATTTTCAAACGCTTCTGGGGGACGGTTCCCGTTTCGGCATTCGGCTTTCCTATGCCGAGCAGCCACATCCGGACGGGCTGGCGCAGGCGTTTATCATTGGGGAGTCGTTTATCGCGGGGGACAGCTGCGCCATGGTATTGGGGGACAATATTTTTTACGGAAGCGGGCTTGGCAGGCACCTGAAAGCCGCTGCCTCCCGTGCGCGGGGCGCGACCGTTTTCGGTTATTATGTGGACGATCCCCAGCGGTTCGGCGTGGTGGAATTTGACGAAACCGGAAAAGCCGTTTCCATTGAGGAAAAACCGCAGCACCCGAAATCCCATTATTGCGTGACGGGGCTGTATTTTTACGACGCACGGGTGACGCAGTTTGCCAAACAGGTAAAGCCCTCCCCGCGCGGGGAATTGGAAATTACCGATCTCAACCGGATATATCTTCAGGCGGGGGATTTGAATGTGGTGACGCTTGGGCGCGGTTATGCCTGGCTGGATACCGGAACAATGGAATCGCTTGCGGACGCCACTCAGTTTGTGCGCATTGTGGAAGGACAGCAGGGTGTGCAAATCTCCGCCATTGAGGAAATTGCTTTTCGCAACGGCTGGATCGATCGGGAAACGTTGATTCGTTCCGCGGAGGCATACGGTAAATCCCCGTACGGAAAGCATCTGAAAAAAGTGGCGGAAGGAAGGTACCTGTACTGATGAGATTGCTGATTATCGGTTCATACGGTCAGCTGGGCAGTGAATTGCTGCGTGTTCTGCGGGACGGAAAAGCGCAGATAGGCCCCATCGACCGCGTGTACCGGCGCGCGGATATCGTCGCGGTGGATCGGGATTCTTTGGATATTACCGATCCGGTTGCGGTGCGTCGGTTTGTTCGGGATATTGACCCGGATATCCTGATAAATTGCGCCGCCATGACCGATGTGGACGGCTGTGAAAGCGATCAAAAAACGGCGATGACGATCAATGCCCTCGGACCCATGCATCTGGCGCGGGCGGCGCGGGATGTACGCGCCAAATTGGTGCACATTTCCACCGATTACGTATTCGACGGAAAGGGGCATACGCCATACTGTGAATGGGACGCTCCGAATCCCGCCACCGTTTACGGCAAATCCAAATGGCTGGGTGAGCAATATGTGCTGGCGCACTGCCCGGAGAGCTTTGTGGTGCGCACGGCATGGTTGTACGGCGTCACGGGGCACAATTTTGTGCAAACCATGCGCAAATTAGGCGCCGAAAGGGAACAGGTCACGGTCGTTTCGGATCAGCGCGGCAATCCCACCTGTGCCAACGACTTAGCCTATCATCTGCTCAAGCTTGCGTTGACGGAGGAATACGGAATTTACCATTGCACGGGAGAAGGAGAGTGCAGCTGGTACGAATTTGCCTGCCGGATCATGGAAAAAAGCGGGCTGTCCTGCCGGGTGGAACCCTGTTCCACCGATGAATATCCCGCAAAAACGCCGCGCCCGGCGTATTCTTCGCTGAATAATCTCGCGCTGTCCTGCACGGTGGGCAATGAAATGCGCCCGTGGGAGGAAGCCTTGGATCGGTATCTCGCAGAGGAGATGAATGCATGAAAACCTATCTGGTGACCGGCGGTGCCGGGTTTATCGGATCCAATTTTATTCTGTATATGCTCGGCCGCTACGACGACGTCTTCATTGTCAACGCGGATAAGCTGACATATGCCGGAAATTTGGAAAATCTGCGCTCGGTGGAGCATCACCCGCATTACGCTTTTTATCGGGCGGATATCGGCGATGCGCAGGCGATTTCTTCGCTGTTTCAAAAGTATTCGTTTGATTATGTGGTCAATTTTGCCGCCGAAAGTCATGTGGATCGGTCGATAGCCGATCCCGAAATCTTTGTGCGCACCAATGTGCTGGGCACCGTCAATCTTCTCAACATCGCGAAAGCCGCGTGGAGCACGGGAGACGATCAATTCCGGGAAGGCGTGAAGTTTCTTCAGGTTTCCACCGATGAGGTATACGGTTCGCTGGGCAAGGAGGGGTATTTCACCGAAACCACTCCGCTCAATCCGCATTCGCCCTATTCCGCCAGCAAGGCGTCGGCGGATTTGTTCGTCAAAGCTTATGCGGACACCTACCGTTTGCCGGTTAATATCACCCGCTGTTCCAATAATTACGGGCCGTACCAATTCCCCGAAAAACTGATTCCGCTGATGATTCACAATGCCCTGTGCCACAAGCCGCTTCCGGTGTACGGGGACGGCATGCAGGTGCGGGATTGGCTGTATGTGGAAGACCATTGCAAGGCGATTGATTCGGTCATCCGCTCGGGCGTCCCCGGGCAAGTCTACAATATCGGCGGGCATAACGAACGGCCGAATCTGTTTATTGTCCGAAAGATTATCGGGTATTTGCACGACCGTGTGGATCAAACGGTGACGGAGGAACTGATTACCCATGTCACCGATCGCAAGGGGCACGACCGGCGCTACGGCATCGATCCGCAAAAAATCAAAGACGATCTTGGTTGGTTCCCGGAAACCGATTTTGAGACGGGCATCGAAAAGACCATGCGCTGGTATCTGGATAACCCGCAGTGGGTGGAACATGTGACCGGTGGCGAATATCAAAAATATTACGAAACCTTTTACGGAAAGTAGGGCAAACCGTCCGAATCCAAAAATGCGAAACATAAAAAAAGCGCAAAGCGGGAGAATGCCGCTGCACTTTCGGGTCGGGAGGAATGTATTATGGGATTTCAGTTTGAACAAACCGCCATCGAAGGGGTCGTTATCGTCACGCCCGAAGTTTACGGGGATCGGCGCGGGTATTTTCTGGAAACCTATGTGAAGCGGGAATTTGAAAAAGGCGGCATCACCGCCGATTTTGTTCAGGATAATCAGTCCCGCTCCGTCAAAGGGGTTTTGCGCGGGCTGCATTTTCAGCGGGAACACGCGCAGGCCAAACTGGTTCGGGTGGTTCGGGGTGAAGTGTACGATGTCGCCGTGGATTTGCGCCCGGACAGCGCGACCTTCGGAAAATATGTCGGTGTGGTGCTGTCCGAAGAAAATAAGAAACAGCTCTTCATTCCCAAATATTTCGCGCACGGGTTTTTGGTGCTTTCCGACGAAGCGGAATTTGTATATAAAGTGGACGATTATTACGCTCCCGGTGTGGAGATGGGAATCATGTACAACGATCCCGCCATCGGAGTAAAATGGCCGATACCCGAAGGCATGACGGTCTGCCTTTCCGAAAAAGACCGGCATTATCCGCCCCTTTCCCAAATTTCGTGGGGGTAAAACTTTCGGAAAGCGGTCATGTCATGACGGGTGAAAACAGAGGCGAAAGCCGAATCGGTCAGACGGATGAAGATTTTATGCGATTGGCGCTTTCGTTGGCAAACGAGGCGGCGCGGGAAGGCGAGACGCCGGTCGGCGCGGTCGTGGTGAAAGACGGCGCGGTGATCGGGTGCGGGCGAAACCGGCGGGAACAGGGCAAAAACGCGCTTTGGCACGCGGAAATTCAGGCCATACAGGAAGCGTGCGGGCGTTTGGGCGGCTGGCGGCTTTGCGGGTGCGATTTGTTTGTCACCCTGGAGCCGTGCCCCATGTGCGCGGGCGCGGCGATTAACGCGCGTATCCGGCGGGTGGTCTACGGCGCGTCGGATCCAAAGGCGGGCTGCTGCAAAAGTATTTGTAACCTGTTTTCCTATCCGTTCAATCATCGCCCGCAAGTGAAGGGCGGTGTGCTTTCACAGGAGTGTTCCTTGGTGCTCCGCCGTTTTTTTCAGGCGCTTCGGGAAAATTCGTAAAATGTTCAAATACCCCCTTGCGCTGCCCCCGTGAGAAGAGTATACTTTTATAGTGCCGTTTTGTGCGGCAAGAATCAGGAAAAACGCAGTTTACGAAAGGAGTTTTTTCCTATGGCAACCATGACAAACAATCCTTCCGTCTTATCGTGGCTCGATGAAAAAATCGCTTTGGTCAAACCGGAGCGGGTGATGTGGATCGACGGCAGCGAAGAGCAGCTGGAATCGCTTCGCAAAGAGGCTTGCGAGACCGGTGAGATGATAAAGCTGAATCAGGAAAAACTGCCCGGATGCTATCTGCACCGCACGGCGGTCAACGATGTGGCGCGGGTGGAAGGCCGAACCTTTATCTGTTCTCCCACCGAAGATGAGGCCGGCCCGACCAACAACTGGATGGAGCCCACCGAGGCGTACAAAATGCTGGATGCCATCGCCGAGGGCAGTTACCGGGGCCGCACCGCATACGTTATCCCTTATTCCATGGGGCCCGTAGGTTCTCCTTTTGCCAAATACGGCATCGAGCTGACCGATTCCATTTATGTGGTGCTGAACATGGCCATTATGACCCGCGTGGGCACTCAGGTGCTGGAGGCGCTTGGAGACAGCGACGATTGGGTTCGCGGCCTGCACTGTAAATGCGAAATCGATGAGGAAAAGCGGTATATCTGCCATTTCCCGCAGGACAACACCATTTATTCGGTCAATTCCGGTTACGGCGGAAATGTCCTGCTGGGCAAGAAATGTTTTGCCCTGCGCATTGCGTCCTGCCTGGGCCGCAATGAAGGGTGGATGGCGGAACATATGCTGATTTTGGGTGTGGAGAGCCCGGACGGGAACATCCGCTACATTGCGGCGGCATTTCCTTCCGCTTGCGGAAAAACCAACCTGGCCATGCTTATTCCGCCGGAATATTTTCGCAAACAGGGGTATAAGGTCTGGTGCGTCGGGGACGATATTGCGTGGATGCGTATCGGGCCGGACGGCAGGCTTTGGGCGTGCAATCCGGAAAACGGTTTCTTCGGCGTCGCGCCCGGAACCAATATGAAATCGAACCCCAACGCCTTGATATCCACCCAAAAGAATTCGATTTTCACCAATGTGGTGCAAAATCTGGACGACAACACCGTCTGGTGGGAGGGCTTGGATAAGAATCCGCCCAAAAACGCGCTGAACTGGAAAGGCGAAAAATGGGATTCTTCCGACGGCTCCAAAGGCGCCCATCCCAATTCCCGTTTTACCGCTCCCGCCAAAAACTGTCCGTGCGTTTCTCCGGAGTTCGATTCCCACACCGGCGTTCCGATTTCCGCGATTGTATTCGGCGGCCGGCGGGCGAAAACCGCTCCGCTGGTGTATCAGTCTCGCGATTGGAATCACGGCGTGTTTGTCGGCTCCATTATGGCGTCCGAAACCACCGCTGCCGCTACCGGTGCGGTCGGCGTGGTTCGCCGGGATCCGATGGCGATGCTCCCCTTCTGCGGTTACCATATGGGCGATTATTGGGCGCACTGGGTGGAAATGGGCAAACGCCTCGGCGATAAAGCCCCCAAGATTTTTAATGTCAACTGGTTCCGTACCGATGACGAAGGGCATTTTATCTGGCCGGGATTCGGGGATAATCTCCGTGTGCTCAAATGGATTCTGGATCGCTGCGACGGCGAGGCGGACGCCGTGGAAACGCCGATCGGGTTTGTCCCGAAGGCGGAGGATATCGATCTGACCGGTCTGGATCTTTCGGTGGATACCTTAAGGGGTATTCTGGAAGTGGATCCGGAGCTTTGGCGTCAGGAAGTTGCCGGCATTGAGGAGTTTTATCAAAAATTCGGCGAAAAGCTCCCCTCGGAACTGGCAACCGAACTGGCGGCGCTCAAAGCCCGGCTGGGATAATCGAATGGCCGCGCGGATTGCCGCGCAGAGGTAAAGCCGAAAATCGCGGCGCGTTCGCCGCTTGGCATGCGGCTTGGCCGTAAAAAAATGCACCCCCTCCGCCCGTCATCGGACGGAGGGGGTTTTCAAAGGCCGCTTTTACCATTGCGGGACATGAGTATATCACAGAGCAAGGGAAGGATGACGGGGATGCTTTCGGATATTGAAATCGCGCAGCGGGCGCATCCGCTGCCGATTGCGCAAATTGCGCAAAATTTAGGGCTTCGGGAAGACGAATGGATTCCTTACGGGGCAGATAAGGCGAAGATTCATCTTTCGGTGTGCGATCGTTTGGCCGAAAAGCAAAAGGGCAAACTGATCCTGGTCACCGCGATGACGCCTACCCCTGCGGGGGAGGGCAAGACCACCACTACGGTAGGGCTTGGCGATGCGCTCTCCCGTTTGGGCAAGCGGGCGGTACTGGCGCTTCGGGAACCGTCGCTCGGCCCCGTTTTTGGCGTAAAAGGAGGCGCTGCCGGCGGAGGATACGCTCAGGTTATCCCTATGGAGGATATCAACCTGCATTTTACCGGCGATATGCACGCCATAGGCGCCGCGAATAATTTACTGGCGGCCATGCTGGATAACCACATTCATCAGGGCAACGCGTTGAATATCGATACGCGCCGCATCACATGGAAACGCTGTGTGGATATGAACGACCGCCAGCTGCGCTTTGTCACGGACGGCTTGGGCGGCCCCGCAAACGGGATGCCCCGGGAGGACGGATTCGATATCACGGTGGCCTCCGAAGTGATGGCGGTGCTTTGTCTGGCAAGAGATATCGCGGATTTAAAGCGGCGGCTGTCCCGCATTGTGGTGGCGAGCAATCGGCGAGGGGAGCCCGTCACCGCAGGGGATTTGAAAGCGTCGGGCGCCATGGCGGCGCTTCTGAAAGACGCGATTAAGCCCAATTTGGTTCAGACGCTGGAACACACGCCCGCTTTTGTGCACGGGGGGCCTTTTGCCAATATCGCCCACGGCTGCAACAGCGTCACCGCCACCGATTTGGCGCTTCGCCTTGGGGAATATGCCGTCACCGAAGCGGGCTTCGGCGCCGATTTGGGCGCGGAAAAATTCATCAACATCAAATGCCGCAAATCCGGCCTGTATCCGGATGCGGCGGTGATTGTGGCTACCGTGCGCGCGTTGAAAATGCACGGCGGCGCCGATAAACGCGATCTCGGTACGGAAAATCTCGAAGCGCTGAAAAACGGTATGCCCAATTTGCTCAAGCATGTGGAAAACATCACCCGCGGGTTCGGTGTACCGGCGGTGGTGGCGATTAACCGCTTTCCCACCGATACCGATGCGGAACTCGATTTGGTCCGCAGGGAATGCGCGTCGCTCGGGGTCAAAGCGGTGCTGTCCGAGGTTTGGGAAAAAGGCAGCGCGGGCGGTATCGCGCTCGCCGAAGAAGTAATCCGCCTTTGTGATGAAGGTGCTTCACAGCCGCATTTTACCTATCCTGATCACTGCTCTTTGCAAGACAAAATCCGCGCGGTGGTACAGAATATTTACGGCGGGCAGGATGCGGTGTTTTTGCCGGCTGCCAAGCGGGAGCTGGACAGGCTGGAATCGCTGGGATACGGTGATCTCCCAGTCTGTATGGCCAAAACGCAATATTCGCTTTCCGACAATCCGTCCCTGCTTTGCCGCCCGCAGGGATTCACGGTGACGGTGCGCGGGGTAAAAATAGCGGCGGGCGCCGGATTTGTGGTGGCGCTTACGGGGGATATCATGACCATGCCGGGTTTGCCGCGCGTTCCGGCGGCGGAAAACATCGATGTGGACGAAAACGGCGTGATTTCGGGTTTATTTTGAATGACCGGGTTCTTTTGAATGACCGGGTCGGTATTGCCTTAAGGCTCCTGTAAACCGGGCTGTCTCTCCGCCCGGTTTACGGTTCGGTTCCCTATTTTTTGGCGGGTTCGTCCGTCACCGGGCCGAATTCCGCCAGCAGCGCGGGCGCAAGGGCAAAGAAATCGCGGTTGAGCGAATAATAAATGGTGCGCCCTTCGTTTCGGGTGTTGAGCATTCCCGCCTGCTGGAGCAGTTCCAGATGATAATGGGTAGCGGTCATGGAAAGTTTTAGTCTGCGCTGAAGCGTAAGAGAGGTGATTTCTTCTTCACTGGCGAGCATCCGCAGAACGGCGATGCGCTTTTCTTCGCCCAGCGCCTTACCCATCAGCACGATATCCGGCTTGACGTTGTCGGCTCCGGTCTTTACGGAGGATTCAAATTCACTGCCCAGCAGCAGCGCGCAGGAATTTGAGGGAATCAGCAAAGCGGTGTTGTGCGCGAGCAGGGTTACGCCCACGGTGAATGCTTCCGGTGAAGCTCCCGAAACGTCGGTTTGCTCCCGAAGAGAGGCGATTATCTTTTTTTCGTCCAAACGGTCCCGAACTTGGCGGATTTTCGCTTTTCCCTCGGCATACAGGGGCTTCAGTTCTTTAAAGCGGCGGGAAACGGCGGAGCAAAGGGCCTCGTAGCCTTCCTGCGGAGACAGGCAAAGGGCCAGCAAATAGTATTTGATATTCTCGTCCGCGTCCAATGTCACAACGGAGCGGGCGAGATTTTCTATTTCGGGCATCGTGTCAAATTGCGGCAGATAAAAGCGGACGACATCCAAAGCGAGCGTCTGCGCATCCGGTACGGCGGCCGTGACGCATTCGGCGGTAAACACGCCCGTTTGGACGATTTGCGGGAGCAAACGGCACAGCGCGTAGGATTTTTCACCGTTCAGGGCAAAAATCGGGCGAAGCTCTTTCGGCGGGGTTTCAAACGAGCGCATAACGTCGCGAAAGTACCGGATATCCGCCGCGCGTCTTTTTGGGTTGACAAACCGGCTCATGGCGCGGTCGTCGTCTTCGTTGTCCTGTATGGTCAGGGAAAGCAGTGCGTCCGCGCATATGCCCAGATTTTGATTAAAAGGAATGCTCATGGCTTATTCCTTCCTTTCCGTCAATGATTCCGCAGATGAGGCGCCGGATTCGCCGGTGTGCTCCGGCTTTTGGCTTTTGTTTGGATTCGGCTTTTTGTCTCCTTCGTTCTTGGGTTCCGAATCTGCGTTTGATTTTGGATTTTTTGTTTTTTTCGGCTTGGGATTATAGAGAATGGCCGCCGTCACGGCGATAATGCCCACGATGATTATCCCGCCGAAAATCAGCCACCAGACGGTTGGGGAAATCGTGTTTTCCTCTTTCCACGCGGAGAGCGAGCGGTATGCCGCGGTCAGCGCGGCGCGGCTGACTCCGCCGTCGGCACGGTATACCTGTAAAGCGGTTTGCGCCACTCGGTACACCTCTTCGTCGCAGGAGGTACTGTCCAAAAGCGCCTGCATTTGCTCCGGTGTGACAAATTGCTGTTCGTAATCGGCGGGGAGCACCTGTTCGCGCAGGAATTCCGTTAAAACTTTGGCCGCCGCGGTGTGTTCCTCCGCGTTGGGATGTCCGGCAGTGCCGCTGGTTCCCTTGGGCAGTTCGCACACATAATAACCCGCTTGGGCTCCGCCGAGTTCTTCCGTCAGTGAGGTCAGCGGCTTAAGGAAAAAGGTACCCATCATACCGGTCGCCCAGACGATTTTGGCGTTCGGGTTCTTTTCCTTCACCAGTTCAATGAGTTCTTTTGCCCCTTTGCGGAAGGTCGTATCGGTTACGCCCTTGCTTCTGCCTACTGTGGCATCGTTGGTACCCAGGTTAATCACCACAATGTCCGCCGGACGGGAAAACGCCCACATTTCTTTTCCGGTGTCCGCATTGTGGTGATAAGCGGTGTACGGATACATATCCTTGAGATTGGTGTTGCCTTGATTCCATCCCCGGTACGCGCCGTAACCGCTGGTGCAGCACGCTTGAAAATCCAAGCCCAGCGCTTGGGCCGTCTGATACGCGTAAGTGGCCGTTCCGTCCTGCCCTTCCGGGTCGTCCGCTCCCTTGCCTGCGGAAAGCGGCAATATGCCGTAGCCGGCTGTAATGGAATCCCCGACAAACTCAATCAGCATGGGGGCGTTGGCCATCGGAATCGGATTTCCGGACAGGTGAAGCGCGGTAAACCAGCACGCCGCGTTCACTTCTTCCGTTTGCCGGTAAATTTCAAACGCGTGCATTCCCTGCGGTAAATCGGAAGCCAAAGTAAGCGTGTTTTCTTTGGCTTTTCTGCTGCGGTTATCGATACATTCCCGGCGCCGCTCGCCGTCGACGACTACCGTGAAATACTGGGTTTCGGCAAAATCGTTTCGGGTGAGCAAATCCAAAGTGACATCGCCCGCGCATTCGCTGTAAAAAGCGATGCCGCCTCCCGTGGTATGTACCGCAAGGCCGATATCGTCCGTCGAGGTGCGTCCAACCGTTTTTACGGATTCGGTCGCCTGCGGAAAGGAATACGTCTGCTCGCCCGCCTGCGGCTGAGCAAACACCGGCAGCACCGGCCACAGCAGTATTCCGCACAGCAAAATCATAATCAGACATTTTCTTTTTTGTTTCACTTTTTTTCGCCTCGCTTTTTTTGTTTTCCGAACCGGTTTAACCGCCGCTTTTGCGCAGCAGCAGCGTTCCGAAATAAACCGCCGCCGCGCACAGGACGATGGCGGGCCCGGTCGCTACCGCCAGATAAAACGAGAGCACTGTTCCCACAATGCCGGAAAATACTCCGAAGATTATCGCCAGAACCAGGTAACTGCGCATCGAACGGGCAACATTGCGCGCCGCCGCGGCGGGGAGAATCAGCATGGCGTTGATCAGCAGCAGGCCGACCAAGCGAATACAGAGCATGACCGCCGCCGCCGTTGCCGCCGCAAACAGGCTGTTGTAAATCCCCGTGTGAAACCCGCGGCTGCGGGCCAGTGCCGGGCTGACACTGGTTGCCAGCAGCCGGTTAAAGCATAGCAGCCAAAAACCGATTACCGCCGCAAGCGCTATCGCGAGCGGGATCAGCAAATCGGGGGAGATGTTCAGAATATCGCCGATCAGCAGGCTTTGGGTATTTTGGTATCCGCCGGATTTTGAGAGCAATACCAGCCCCAGCGCCACACCGCATGAGGAAAATACACCGATGACCGTATCCGCCGAATCGGCGCTGTGCCGCCTGACCTGTTCCATCAGCAAAGCGAAAATAACCGCGAAAATCAGCATCGGCCACTGTGCGTCGGCGAATCCGAGCAGTGCGCCGATGCCAACGCCGGCCAGCGCCGAGTGCCCCAGCGCGTCCGAAAAAAAAGACATGCCGTTGTGCACCACCATGGTGCCCAGCAGGGCAAAAAGTGGCATAATCAGCACGACGGCGAGCAGCGCCAGACGCATGAAATCGTAATCCCAAAACGCCGTCATAGAGCATCCTCTCCCATTTCCGGAAACGCCTGCGCAAAGGAGCGGGAGGCAAAGACCTCCTGCGGTTTCCCGCATGCCGCCACCTTGCCGTTTTCCATCAGAACCGCGCGATCCGCCCGGGAGCGGACATAGCCGAGATCGTGGGAGATCAGCAATATCAGCAGATCCTCCGCCGCAAACTTATCGATGAGCCGGTAAAAATCTTTCAGCCCTTCGCGATCCATGCCGGCGGCCGGTTCGTCCAGAAGGAGCAAATCCGGCTTGCGCAGCGCGGCCAGAGCGAGCAGCACGCGCTGCCGCTCCCCTCCCGAGAGCGAACTCAGCCGGCTGTCTGCCAGATGCTCCGCTCCGAACCGCGCAAGCTGAGCCCGGAGCTTTTCTTCATCCGATTTGCGGCGGGGCAAAAAAACCGGCCAGCGGGTATGGTAACACAAAAGCAGTTCCGAAACGGTGATGGGGGAGGCGGGATCCACCGAAAGCGTCTGCGGCACATACCCGCATTTCGGCAACCGGGGGGTGGGCTCCCCGTCGTGACCGCTGAAGGTCACTTTTCCGCTGTATGGCAGCTCACCCACCAATGCACGCATCAGCGTGGATTTTCCCGCGCCGTTTCTCCCGATTAAGGCGGTGACTTCCCCGCAATGGGCGTGCAGACTGACATTGTCCACAATGACCGCGCCGTGGCGCTTTACCGTGAGATTTTCAATGCGCAGGCAGTGCAGCCCGCACGGTCCGCTCATTTCGCCGCCTCCTCCAAACCCGCGCAAAGCGCGTTCATCGCTTCGATCCATCGGTCTTTATCCGGCCCGTTTCCCGGGGATACACAGGTGTCCGCCGAGATGACGGCGCAGCGCTTTGGGATGCTTTGCAGGTACCGGTACGGCAGATCGGTATACTGTGCGTCGGTCAGAAAAACGGCGTCTTTTCCTTTTAAGGCGTTCTCCGCCCGGCGAAGCGTATAAGCGGATACGCCGGATTCTTCTCCCAGCCCCAGGGAGCAAATGACCGGAAGAGAAAGATCCTGCGCCAAATACGCGAGCGAATCGTGAAATACCGCGATTTCCCGCCCGGAAAGCAACCCGGAGGCGCGCTGCAGACGGGCGCCGATCGCGTCGATTTTTTCCAGATATCCGTCCGCGTTTTCGCGGTATTGTTCGGCATGCGCGGGATCCGCTTCGGCAAGACCGTCGCGTAGGGCGAGAATTTGCGCCCGGTACCGCACGGGAGAAACCCAGAAATGGGCGTTATATTCCGCTTCGTCCGTATTGAGCGCGGGCAGCAGTTCCTGACCGCGGGAAAGATCGACGACGGGTTTTTTAAAATTTCCCTGATCCAAAAACGGTTCCGCACCCGCGCCGTTTTTGACCACAATATCCGCTTCGTTCAATTTTTCCCGATCCGAGGGGCTCATCTGGTAATCGTGTGCGCATCCCCGCAAAGAACCCGCCAGATTGACCGCCTTTACGCCCGGTACCTCACCCGCCACATTGAGCACGGCGACATATACCGGGTAAAAACCCGCCGCCACGGTAAACGCGTCTCTGTCTTCGGCGGCGGGGACGCTCACGGCAATCAATCCAAGGGCGATCAGCGCAATGACGGCGAGCAGCAGCGTGGATTTCAAAAAAGGATGTGTCATGATAACCGTCCTTCGGGTGAATTTTCCGGGCATTTCCCGGCGAGCACGGCAAGCAGCAGTTCCAATGCCCGATCAACGGTTTGAGAGCGGATTTGTTCCCGGTTTCCGCGCAGATGCAGGGCGCGAATTTCGGAGCCGCTTTCCCCGCACACGGCGATGAATACCGTCCCGGGCGGGTGCCCCTCGCAGGGATCCGGCCCCGCGGCGCCGGTAACGGAAATACCGTAATCGGCCCGCGCAAGGCTTCGCACCCCGCACGCCATGGCCGAGGCCGTTTCGGCGCTCACCGTTCCCGTGCGGGCGATGATTTCCTCGGGAACGTTCAGCAAGCGGTGTTTTTGATTTGCCGAATACGCACAGATGCCGCAGGAAAACACCTCGGACGCGCCGGGTACGGAAGTCAGCCGGGCGCTGAGCAGCCCTCCCGTGCAGGATTCCGCCGTTGCCGCCGTTTTTCCGGCGGCCTTAAGCATGGCGACCGCCCGCTGTTCCAATGCCGACATGCCGTTCCCTCCCAAAAAGAATACTTTTTGCGGCTGCGCGCACTTGGCTTTTTGTGCCTTAAATTCCAAAACTCGTAAACTCATATTCGAGATTTATAGAATTTGCTGTTACAAAGAATAGCATACCTTATGAAAAAATGCAAGGGAAAATGGGAAAATTGTTCGATTTTTCAAAATTTTTTCCGGAAAAATCCGGCATCGAAAGCGACAAAAATTTTGGGTTTTCCACTTGAGAAACGCCCCGGGTTTTGGTATGATGAGCATACAGATTATCAAGGGAGGCAGACGTCCATGGAGGCTTACGGGTTAACATTTTCGGTGAAGAATTTACCGGCGTTAGATCAAGGATTTATCCCGATGGCGGCCTTTTGCAAGGCGTTTGAGGCATCGGCGAAAGACGGTAAAGAACTGGTGATTGCGGTGGAGCGCAACGGCGGATGTATCCAGACCTGTCTGGTGCGGATTCACGCAAACGGCCGCATGGCAGCGGCCGACCGTGTGTATGTGGAGCGTACGGTGAAGATGATGCTGTGGGCATACGGCGGCTGGAAGGTGTGCATTTGCGGCGATGAGGAGATGGCTGCGTATATTGCGAAAACCTATGCGCCGGGCGGAGCCCGGGAATTCGATGCCGATTTTATGAGCAATGTGTACGAAAAACCGTTTATGGTGGAATCTCTCCCGCTGGCATCGGCGCCGCTTGCAAAATCCGGGGCGCAGCCGATCGGGCGGCATCTGGACGGGTGCCGCATCGGGTTCGATGCGGGAGGCAGCGACCGGAAGGTTTCCGCGGTGATAGACGGTGAGCCGGTGTATTCTGAAGAAGTGGTGTGGTTTCCGAAAACCAATGCCGATCCGGAATATCATTTTCAGGGCATTGTTTCCGCTTTTCGGTCTGCGGCGTCCAAAATGCCCCGCGTGGACGCCATCGGCGTATCTTCCGCCGGAATCTATGTGGATAACCGGGCCATGGTGGCTTCCCTCTTTTTAAAGGTTCCCCGCGATTTGTTTGACCTTAAGGTGAAGGATATTTATATCCGCGCCGCCAAAGAAATCGGCGATGTTCCGCTTCAGGTGGTCAACGACGGAGACGTCACGGCGCTTGCCGGGGCGATGAGTCTTGAGGAAAACGAAATTCTCGGTATCGCGATGGGAACGTCCGAAGCAGTCGGATATGTGGACAAAGAAGGCAATATCACCGGTTGGCTGAACGAATTGGCGTTTGCCCCGGTGGATTTGCAGGAAGATGCGATGACGGACGAATGGTCGGGAGACCGGGGCTGCGGGGTGAAATATTTTTCTCAGGACAGCGTCATCAAACTGGCGCCGCGCGGCGGGATTGTTTTGGATGAATCTCTTTCCCCCGCCGAAAAACTGAAGGCGGTGCAATCCCGCATGGAGCAGGGCAGCGAATCCGCCCGCGACATTTACCGTTCCGTCGGCGTTTATCTCGGGCATACTTTGGCTTTTTACGCGATGTATTACGATATTGCGCATGTGCTGCTGCTGGGACGCGTGATGTCCGGCGAGGGCGGCGAGATTATTCTGGGAGAGGCCAAGCGGGTTATCCGCGAGGAATATCCCGAGCTCACCGGAATTGCGCTGCATCTGCCGGACGAAAAAATTCGCCGTGTAGGTCAGTCGGTTGCCGCCGCCTCTTTGCCGCAGATTTCATGATATGATGCTATATGCCCGAAATTTCCGCAAAATTCGCTTGACAGCGTTCGGTTTTGCGTGGTATACTTTGGGCAGTTTCTCAAGAAAGGAGTGCCTCCCAATGGCGAAATTTGTTTTCATTTCTGCGCATATGGGGGGGGGTACTTTGTGAGCATTTAGGCAATTTTGCGGAAAATAAAAAAATAGGTCTGTCCAGCCGCTGTTCGGTTTGCCGGTTATTCGGTGCGCCAAACAGCGGCTGTTTTTATACCTCGGTGGCAAAGCGGGCAAAAGTGCGGCAGAAGTGAGATTCCTGCATCCCGCCTGGCTGTCGGGGAATTTTGATTTTAAGGAGGTTCTTGCAATATGAAAAAAGCGGGAAAAAAGCTGCTGGCGGTGCTTGCCGCCGTGGCGCTGCTGCTGTGCGCCGTCCCGGCGGGGAGTATGGCGCCGGTATCGGCACAAACCGATTCCGGCGATGAGTGGGAGTACGAAGTGTTGGATGACGGCACGGCGGATATTACTGGGTATTATGGAAACAGCGAACACGTGGAAATTCCCGGGAAAGTAGACGGACATCTTGTGACGATGATCGAATACGCTTTTTCAGAAAACACTTCTCTTATTTCCGTTATTATTCCGGACAGCGTAACCGCTATCGGTTCATCTGCGTTTTACGGTTGTTCTTCACTTGCTGCGATTGATCTTCCAGACAGTGTGACATCTATAGGCGATCAGGCTTTTGAAGGCTGTGCCTCTCTCACTTCGGTGATTATCCCGGACAACGTGACATACATCGGATATAGTGCATTCGCAAATTGTTCCGCACTTGTTTCGGTGACCATTGGCGCCGGATTGGACGATCGATATGGTTTTGAGTTTTATTCTCTTTTTTCAGGTTGCCGTTCCCTTAACTCGATTTATGTCAGCGAGCAAAATGCATATTATTGTGATATCGATGGGGTGTTATTCAATAAGGATAAAACTCAATTAAATCAGTACCCGTTTGCCAGGCAAGGCGCATACACCATCCCGGACAGTGTGATAGATATGCACCCTTATGCCTTTTACGATTGCAATTCTCTTACTTCTGTGACCGTTCCGGACAGTATGACATATGGTTTTCTTGACGGCTCTTATTTTGAAAGGTGCAGTGCTCTTACCGCGATTTATGTCGGTGAGCAGAATGTAGATTACTGCGATATCGATGGAGTGCTATTCAGTAAAGACCGCACGCAGCTCATACGGTATCCCGGTGCTAAACCGGGTGCGTACGATATTCCGGACAGCGTGACGACTGTCAAAGATGGTGCTTTTTCCAATTGTTTATTGCTCACCTCACTGACCATTGGAAAGAATTTAACATCAATCGACATTTATCATGGTTCTTATTTGGACACACCTTTTTCCGGTTGCAGTTCTCTCACGGCAATTTATGTCAGCGAACAAAATGAATATTATTGCGATATCGACGGGGTGCTGTTCAACAAAGAAAAAACACGGCTTGAACAGTATCCCTATGCGAAACAGGGCCCGTTTACCATTCCGGACAGCGTGATTTCATATCTTAACGAAGAGTTAGGAGAAGGGTATGGAGATTTAAACTTTTCCGGATGCACAGGCCTTACCGAATTAACCATTCCGGCAAATATCAATTCGTTTTTCGGCCTGTCGACTTGTCCTGCACTGACCGCAATTCATGTTGATGACGCAAATCCGGACATATGTGACATTGATGGCGTGTTATTTAATAAAGACCAGACCGAACTGAAACAGTATCCCCCCGGCAGGAAGGGGGCGTACACCATTCCGGACGGTGTGACCACACTCGCTTATCAATCTTTTGCCAATAGTATTTTGCTTTCCTCATTGACCATTCCTGACAGTGTAACCACTATTAAGGATCAAGCTTTGATCAACTGTACCGGGCTGAGTTCGATGACCATTGGAAACGGCATCACTACCGTTGAGGGTTCAATGTTCTATGGCGGCAGCTCCGTCACATCGGTAACCGTTTCGGGAAGCGGTTCGTGTATACTTACTTCTTGGGCTTTTCCGTCATTGAAAAGCCTGACTGTTAGAGACGGAACCACAGAAATTGAGGCAAATGCTTTTTCTGGATTGGCTTCGGTTGAGTCTGTTTCAATCCCCGATTCTGTAACCAAAATCGGTGGAGGTGCTTTTTCCGGTTGGTCTTCGCTCGCTGCGATAGATTTACCCGACCGCTTGACATCCATTGGAGGCAGTGCTTTTTCCGGCTGTTCTGCACTCACCGAGATTGATCTTCCCGAAAGTGTGACATCTATTGCAGGCGGAGCCTTTTCCAATTGCTCCGCACTCGCTTCCATGGATATTCCAGACGGTGTGACGTCTATTGGAAATAACACTTTTTCTTATTGTTCTTCACTAACTTCTATTGCTCTTCCAAATCAGATAACAGCAATTGGAAATGATGTTTTTCATGGTTGTGCCTTACTCGCTTCAATTGATTTACCCGAAAGTTTAACGTCCATTGGCGATGATGCTTTTTATGGATGCTCCTCGCTTACCTCTGTTACCGTTCCGAATCGTGTAACGTCAATCGGAGATTCTGCTTTTAACGAATGTTCGTCACTCGCTTCGGTCATAATCGGCGAGAGCGTAACTTCCATCGGGGAACGCGCTTTTGAAAATTGTCAATTGCTTGCTTCAATCGATATTCCGGACAGTGTGAAGACCATCGGCGAATTTGCCTTTCAATGGTGTAATTCGCTTTCGCAGGTGACCTTTGGAAAGGGTGTGCAGTCGATCGGATACGGTGCCTTTAGCGATTGTTCTGCTCTCACTTCGGTTGCCTTTGAGGGAAATGTGGCGACAATTGAAGAAAATGCCTTTAGTTTCACCCCAATTGCCTCGCTCACATTCGGGGAGAGTGTGACAACCATTGATCTGATCCCATTTTCCAGTTGCAGTTCACTTACAGCCATTCATGTCAGTGAAAAAAATGCGTATTACTGTGATATTGACGGTGTGCTTTTCAATAAAGAGGCAACCGAACTGATACGGTATCCATACGCAAAAGAAGGCGCTTATACCGTTCCGGACAGTGTCAAAACTATCGATGAAGGGGCATTTCATTCCTGCAATTCCCTTACTTCTGTCTGCATTGGGAACAATGTAACAGCAATCCCCAAGTATGCCTTTCAGGTGTGCCGTTCACTTACTTCGGTCACGATTTCGGATAGTGTAACAACAATTGGGGCAGCGGCCTTTTACTGGTGTTCTTCCCTTTCTCAGGTCACGATTGGAAACGGTGTAAAAACCGTTGAGGATTATGCATTTCATTTTTGCAATTCTCTTAAATCTGTCAGTATTCCGGCCTCTGTTACGGAAATTGGTCAGGAAGCCTTTGGATATTCCGATGGTTATTTTGGAGATCCCGATTTTCCTTACCCCGATTTTACCGTCTACGGCTATGCCAGAACAGCGGCGGAAGAATACGCCAATGCCAATGGATTTGAATTTATTCCGCTTTCCGACGCGGATGGTTCGTTTGGTGCGGTGGATACCAATGGCGACGGAGAAATCAGCACAGCGGAAGCGCAAGACTTTTATATCGGTTTTTATAATGCGCTCGCAAACGAAAATCCGCCGGCCGGCGCCGATGTGAACAGAGACGGCCGGGTGGATATCGAAGATGTCTTAACCGTCTATCTCATTGCAAGCGGAAAAACAATCGCATAGTACGCATACACGCATAACGCGCACCGTTTCACCCGCCCGCCGAAAGGAAATTCTCTTTTTTGCGGGCGGGGTATTTTATAAGGCAACACCAAGCGAGAAGATTTTTTTCACTCTGCTTTACCATATCCGTGGCGATTGAGTCCTTTCGTTAGGGTTTTGTGGGGTGTTACTTTTTTGTGAACAAACAAGGCTTCGTCCTTTTTCTTTTCTGCCCCTCGCTCTCAAATCATTGACAAATGTACAACCCATTGCAACCTTTTTTTCGTTAGGTATTGAAATTTTTCCGGCGGCGGTGTACAATAACCATAGCGACTGCACAAAACTCGGAGAGAATTGTGGAATATTCGCATTCCCGGAAGGAGAGGTAGCATGAAGCAATATCAGGCAAAGAACATTCGCAATGTGGTGTTGGCGGGGCATGCCGGCACCGGAAAAACCACGCTGACAGAGGCGGCGTATTATCTTGCGATGAAACCGGATCGGCTCGGAAAGGTTGCGGACGGGAATACGGTCTCCGATTTTGATCCCGAAGAAGTTCGCCGGGGCGCATCGGTTTCCATGGCGGTAGTGCCCGTGGAATGGAAAGACACCAAGATGAATCTGCTGGATACGCCGGGTCTGTTTGATTTTTCCGGCGGCTTAAGTGAGGGCATGAGAGCGGCGGGCAGCGCTTTAATCGTTATTTCCGGGCGCAGCGGCGTGACGGTCGGGGCTCAGAAAGCTTTTCAGGCTGCGTCCAAAAAAGGTATTGCCAAGCTGTTTTTCATCAATAAGCTGGATCGCGAAGGCGCCGATTTTTATAAAGTTTTTGAAGAATTAAAGAGCACGTTCGGCCCGACGGTCTGCCCGGTGGTGGTTCCTTATGTCGTGGATCACAAAGTCCAGTGTTATGTGAATCTGCTCCAGTCCCGCGCGTACCGTTACGAAAAGGGCAAGGCGGTGGAAGTTCCCGTTCCGGATATGGGGCACCGGCTGGAAGGACTGCGCACCGCGATGTATGAAGCGGTGGCGGAAACCGATGAAGAATTGATGGATAAATATTTTTCCGGGGTGGATTTTACGCCGGATGAATTGATTATGGGGCTTGCCGGCGGCGTGCGCAAAGGGGATATCGCTCCGGTATTTTGCGGCAGCGCGCAGGAACTGGAAGGCGTTGATCAGCTGCTGGACGGGCTGACATGGCTGGCTCCTTGGGCGCAAACGGTGGCGGGCGAAACCGGAATCGGCGCAGACGGCGAGGAAATTTCGCTGACGGTGGATGAAAATGAACCTACAGCGGCGATTGTGTTTAAAACGGTGGTGGATCCGTTTGTCGGAAAGCTGGTCTATTTTAAGGTCGTCAGCGGAAAAGTGACACCGGATATGACTTTGCTGAATGTCCGCACCGGGACAAACGAACGCATGGGCAAGCTGTATACCGTCTCCGGCAAAAAACAAACCGAAACGCCGTGTGTTCCGGCGGGAGATATCGGAGCGGTGGCAAAGCTGGCCAGTGTAAACACCGGGGATACTCTCTGTTCACCGTCCAGGCGGGTTTCGCTTCCTGCGGTGGTTTTTGAAAATCCGTGCCTTTCTGTGGCGGTTTTTCCGAAGAAAAAAGGCGATGAAGAAAAGATTTCTCAGGGCCTTTCCCGCTTAATGGAAGAGGATCCCACCATTCGCTATGAGCAAAATGCGGAAACGCATGAATCGATACTGTCCGGCTTGGGCGAGCAGCATCTGGATGTTATTTCTTCCAAACTGAAGAGCAAATTCGGCGTGGAGATGACTTATGCGACTCCAAAAGTGCCCTACCGGGAAACTATTCGGAAAAAGGTAAAGGTTCAGGGGCGGCACAAAAAGCAGTCCGGCGGCCATGGGCAATATGGCGATGTATGGGTAGAATTCGAGCCGTACGATGGCGAAGAACTGTTATTTGAGGAGCGCGTATTCGGCGGAGCGGTGCCGAAGAATTTCTTCCCCGCCGTGGAAAAGGGCCTGCGGGAATCGGCGCAGCACGGTGTGTTGGCGGGGTTCCCGATGGTCGGGCTGAAGGCAACCTTGGTTGACGGTTCGTATCACCCGGTAGATTCCTCAGAGATGGCGTTTAAAACGGCGGCGTCCTTGGCGTATAAAGCGGGCATTCCGCAGGCCAATCCTGTACTGTTGGAGCCGTTCGGGTCGCTGAAGGTGCATGTGCCGGGCGATTATACCGGCGATGTCATGGGAGATATTAACAAGCGTCGGGGCAGGGTGCTGGGCATGGAACCGGAAGAGGACGGTTTAACCAGAGTGGAAGCGGAGGTTCCGATCAGCGAAACGGCGGATTACGCGACCATGCTCCGATCCCTGACTCAGGGCAGAGGCTGGTTTGAGCTGAGCTTTGAGCGGTATGAGGAAGCGCCTCAGCCGGTCGCGCAAAAAGTGATTGAACAGTATAAATCGGAAGAGTAAGGCAAGGGAGTAAAATCCTTTTTGCGCTCATTTTGTTCAAAGCCGAAAAGGATTTTTCCGCATAAATTTTCAGGCAGCGCGCGTGTGCGTCACCGGCGTTACCGGTTTGGCGGGTAAATCGGATTTGCCATCGGATCTTTGGAGCTGTCTCTTATGAGGCGGCGGATCGGATTTATCGCCGACCGATACCCGAAAAAGGCGTATCGGGGGTTGCCCAAAAAAGGAGCTGTTATGATGAGAAAGTACGTTTGCCCGGTTTGCGGGTATGTTTATGAGGGGGAAGAGCCCCCCGCGGTTTGCCCGCAGTGCGGTGTTTCCGGGGACAGATTTAAGGATATGGGCCCGGTGGAGGAGCCAGCCGGCGCCGCTCCGGCCAAGACAGACGAACGCGTGTGGGCGGATGAGCACCGCATCGGCGTGGCCAAGGGCTTGGATCCCGAAGTGGTCGAAGGGCTTCGCGCCAATTTCACCGGCGAGTGCACCGAAGTGGGTATGTATCTTGCCATGAGCCGTCAGGCGGATCGCGAAGGATATCCCGAGGTGGCGGAAGCGTATAAACGCATTGCTTTTGAAGAAGCGGAGCATGCGGCAAAATTCGCGGAGCTGCTGGGAGAAGTTGTGGAACCGGATACCAAAAAGAATCTCAGCGTGCGGGTCGATGCGGAATTCGGCGCTACCGAGGGCAAGTTAGCTCTTGCCAAGCGCGCGAAAGAACTGGGGTATGATGCGGTGCACGATACCGTCCATGAAATGTGCAAAGATGAGGCGCGCCACGGAAAGGCTTTCGCCGGTCTGCTGCAGAGATATTTCGGCTAATCGGCCGGTCACAAAAATCCCGCGCGCCGGGAACGGTACTTTGGTTCCTTTCGGCGCGCGGATTTTTCATTGCCTTGTTTCGGGGAGATGAAATCGTTGCGTCAAGGATTGCGTCATATTCAGGTCAAAAATTTCCTGTTCGGATTGGCGGCGTTTCTGATTCCGGCGGGGGTTATGCTGGTTATTTATATTCTCAAAGGATTTGCTCCTTTTGGGGAAAGTTCCCTGCTGACGTCGGATATGATTGGGCAATACAGTGCGTTTCTGGCCTATTTTAAGGATATGTGGAAAAACGGCAACGATTTCTTTTACACTTTTTCCAAAGCGTTGGGTGGAGATATGCTGGGTTTTTCCGCTTATTATCTTTTCAGCCCCCTGAATTGGGTTACGTTGTTTTTCCCGACCGATAAGATAGCGTGGGCGGTCATGCTGATTACCCTGCTGAAAACGGGTTGTGCCGGGCTGACGTTTTATCTGTTTGTTCGCCATATTGTCCGTTTAAAGAGCGTTCCCGCGCTGATTTTTTCTGCCGGGTACGCGCTGATGGGATATGCGTTCATGTATCAGTTCACTGTCATATGGCTGGACGCGTTAATCTTTTTGCCGCTTACGGTCTGGGGATTGCACCGGCTGATGGAAAACGGAAAGTTCACCCTGTATGTTCTTTCCCTTGCCGGATGCTTGGCGGTGAATTACTACACCGGGTTTATGATATGTCTCTTTTTATGCCTGTATGCCGCTTATTTGCTGACCCGACCACCCAAAAGCGGGTGGCCGGTATCCGCAATGTCCGGTGAAAAACCGTGGCGGCGCACCGTGGCGGCGGCGGGAAGATTTGTGGGCGGATCGCTGCTCAGCGCAGCGCTGGCGGCGGTGATTCTTCTGCCCACGGCGCTCTCGCTGATCGGAGGCATTAAACAGAGCAATCTGGGCGGTTTGTTCTCTTGGGAACAGTATTCCACTCTGCCCGAAATGCTTGCCAAAACCTATACCGCTACTTTTCAAAACAGCGATTTGATGAATGTACAGCAGCCGCCGCTCTTCTTTGGAATATTGTCTGTGGGCATGATGATTCTCTATTTTCTGAACGGCGATATTCACCTGAAAGAAAAGATTGCCGCCGGTGCGGTGACGGCGGTGCTGTTGATCAGCTGCCAGTTCAAAGGGCCGTTTTTGCTGTTTCACGCGTTCAACTGGCCCATCGGTATGCCGTATCGCCATGCGTTTGTCATCGGCTTTTGGGCAGCGGCGCTTTCTGCGCGTTGCTTTGCGCACATTGGGGGGCTTACGCTCAAAAAAACCGTTGGGGCGCTCGCCATTTATTCGGGCATGACCGTTGTGATTGCCCAAATGCACTTCGAATACACCGAGGGCTGGCGCCTGTGGGTAGATTTGGCGCTTATGGCGGCTTTTGCCTGTTGCTTGACGGGCCTGCTGAGTAAATCCCTTCGCCCGTTCCTGAAACAGGCGCTCATTGTCGCGATATTGGTTTTGCATGTCGGCAATATGGCGGTCAACGGGAAATATGTGCTGGATAACATTCAATACGACGATGAATCGGTTCAATCTTCCTACGTGGATAAAGTCGAGCCGGTAATCGACGCCGTAAAAGCCATGGACAGCGAGTTTTACCGGATGGAAATCAATTTTTCATATGAGCGCAACGATCCGTTTTTGTTTTCATATCGCGGCCTGACCAGTTGGAGCAGCACCGAAAAGGTGGATAAAGTGCGGTTTTTGCATTCGCTGGGCATTCACGATTACGCCGACCGGTATAATCGGTACAATACCGGATCCACCGTCGCGGTTGACGGGTTGCTCGGAGTACGGTATTTGCTGGCCACTCGGCAGCCGAACCGAATCTACCGGCCGGTGTTTACGCAAAACGGAGTCACCGTTTACCGAAATCCCTACGCCTTGCCAATTGCCTTTCCGTGCCGGGCGGAAATCGGCAATGTCTCTTCGGACGGAGATAATCCGTTTGAATGGCAAAACCGGATGTTTGAAGCCATGGGGGTGAATCCGCTCTTTACCGAAGCGGATGCTGTGCTCTCTTTGGACGGATTGGAGCGGGATCCGAAAGAAACCGCGCTTTACCGCAAAACAGGGGAAGGCGCCGCCGTTTTTACCCTTACCGCCGAAAGCGGGGATCCGCTGTATATGTATTTGCCGTCCAAAGACGCAAAGCCGGCATCGCTTCGGGTGAACGGCAAAACCATGCCGGATTATTTCACTTTTTACTATTATCAGGTGGTCTGTTTGGGCAGTTTTCGCCCCGGTGAAACCGTGACCGTCACCCTGACCGCCAAAGAGAAAGAATTGAATTTTTCCGATGCCTACTTTTATTATGAGGATATGCAGGCAACCGAAAAAGCTTTTTCGGATCTTTCTGCCAATCCGTGTTTGTTTACGGCAAAAAGCAGTTCTCATCTCACGGGAACCGTAACCGTCGGCAGCGGTCAAGGCCGGTTGCTGACAACGATTCCCGCCGATGAAGGCTGGACGTTCCGTATAGACGGCAAAAAGGTAACACCGGTGAAAACTTTCGGCGCCGTTTGGTCCGTGCCCGTTTCTGCGGGGGAGCATACCGTGGAAATGCGCTATGTGCCCAAAGGATTTCTTTGCGGTGCGATCGTTACCCTGTGGGCGGCAGCGGCGCTGATTATCCTGAATTTCCCTTCCAAACGCATTCGCAGAAAAACAAAACCGAACAAATTATCCGGCGAAAATCCCCCGAAAAGCGGGGCAGTGCCGCCGCAGAACAAAAGTGAAGGCGTGTAAGGGCGCTTGAGCCCAGAACAGAAAAACGGTCGCTTTTTCCAAAAAAGGAAAGCGGCCGTCGGCTGTTTTGTGCGGTGCTGCCGTAAGAATTTTATTTTGGGTCTTGCGCATTTTCGTCGTCGTTTACGGGCTTTTTCCGGTTGAGCAGGGCAAGCTGTTTGGCGTAATTGGAATTTTTCCATTTTTCGGTTAATTCCCTGTCGATTTTATACCCTTCACACTCCACGAAAACCAAAATATCTCCTTCCCGAACATCGGGGGGTAGATCAGAGCGAAGAAAGCGGCAATGGCTGCCGTCCCATCTTTCACACACCACAATATCACCTTCAAAACGGTCGACACACCAAGGCATAAAGCACTTCTCCTTTATTCGGTTTCTGACATACAGTCGGTTTTATTCGTTTTATTTTATCCGTTAGACGGTTCCTTACCCGAAGGGCCGGATTTGGCCAAAAAACGCTCATGAGCGTCGCGCAATTCCTGCGCGGCGGTCTCCGGGCAGGTGGGGTTGCAATGCGCCCACGCGCCGGTTTCGGAAGACGCGTTGTACTTCATTTTATCGGCGGAACGCATCGGCGGGTAGAATGCGATATGAAAGTGAAAGTAAGCGGAAGGATCCTCTCCGTTTACGGGCGCGTTGTACATGCACATCATATAGGGGAACTTATATCCAAACAGACTGTCGAGCATTCCGGCGGTCTGACGCAGCGTATCCGCCAGGGCGGAGCGTTCAGCGGGAGTGAGCCGGGAAATACTCTCCACATGACGGTTGGCCATAATATAAACGCCGTAAGGGTATTCGGTGAAAAACGGCAGAAATACGGTGAAATATTCGTTGCGGAAAATCACGCGTTTGCCGAAGGAAATTTCGTGATCCAACATATCGCAAAACAGGCACTTTCCGGTGGATTCTATGTGCTTTTTCGCGTTTTGCACTTCCAGTTCCAGTTTTTTGGGAAGAAACGGATACGCGTATATTTGCCCGTGCGGATGGGGCATTGTCACGCCCACCGCCTCTCCCCGGTTTTCAAAGATGAAAACGTATTTGACTTTTTTATCCGCGGAAAGCGCCTCAAACCGCTCTGTCCACAGATCCACCAGTTTTTCAATGTGCGAGACGGGCAGTTCCGGAAGCGTGACGGTGTGCTGCGGGGAATACAAAATCACTTCGCATTTTCCGTAACATGGGGCGACTTCAAAAAAATCGTCTGCCACATCGTCTGCGGGGGGCGGAACGGTGGACAGGGCAGGGAAATCGTTATCGTATTTGTACACGTCAAAATGCTCCGGCACCTTTCCCGAACCGGGGCAAAACGGGCAGTAATTTTTCGGCATTTGCGGCCGGTTCTGCCTGTGGGACGCGACCATAACCCAGTCGTTGGTCAGGGGATTTTTTCGCAGTTCAGCCATATCGGAGACACTCCTTTTTCAGTCTTCGGCATTGAGGCATACTCCGCCGCATGGGCGAACGGTCAGGACATGGCAGCTTCCCGGCCCAAATACCGCTTCCATGGACGAAATAAATTTCGGCAATTTTTCCTCCGGAACAAAATTTTGCGTGGTGCCTCCGAATCCGCCGCCGTGCACACGCCATGCGCCGCAGCCGTCCAGCAGGCGCTGTGCCAAACAAAGCGCCACAGAGAGTCCTTGGGAGGCGGTTTTTCCCGATACCGTCACATTTTGCAGATACTCGAAGGACGAGTTTCCGGAATCAATAACTTGCCGGAGAAATTCTTTAAAGTCGCCCCGGCAAAGGGCTTCTACCTGAAGACCGACGCGTCTGTTTTCGGCAAAAAAGTGCAGCGCGCGCAGCACGGCGCGATCGCCGTGCGCGGCCCGAAGAGCGGGCAGACTTTGAATCACCGCGTCTTCGTCCACTTCACGGAGTACCGCTTTGCCGAATTCTCCGGCAATGGCCTTCATTTCCGCGGGGACGGCGGCGTATTCCGTTGTCAGATCCGCGTGATTTCCGCCTACATCCACAATGCAGAGCTTATATCCGCTGTGCGCAAAATCGAAAGGTACCGATTCGATCCGGGGATTATCGGTATCGGCAAAATCGATGGTGATGATTCCGCCCACCGAACTGGCCATCTGATCCATAAGGCCGCTCGGTTTTCCGTAAAAACGGTTTTCCGCAAATTGCGCAATCTGCGCAATTTCCACGGGGGAAACCTGCCGCTTCGAATGCAATTCATTGAGGACGGTTCCGATCAACACTTCAAACGCCGCGGAGGAAGACAGCCCGGATCCTTTCAGGACGTCCGAAACGGTGTACGCGTCAAAGCCGCCAATTCCGTACCCGCGCTGGGCGAATCCGGCCGCGGTACCGCGAATCAGCGCCGCGGAGCAGTTGATTTCATCCGCATGCACCGAAAGATCCGCCGTGTCGACGGTATCCATCGGAAATCCGGCGGATTGCACCCGGATTCGCCCGTCGCGGCGTTTCGCGGCGACCGCGATCACATCCAAATTGACGCTTCCCGCCAGAACTTTTCCGCGGTTATGATCGGTGTGATTGCCTCCGATTTCGGTGCGCCCGGGAGCGGAAAAAAGGCGCACGTCATCGGCGTCACCGAAGGTATCGGTAAAGGCGTCTACGGCCCGTGCGTACCGCTTTCTTTGCGCGTCCACCGCCGTGTCGCCGTACAGTTCGGCAAAGCAAGTATCGTATTTGCCTTGGGCAATCCGTGTATTCAGTTGACCGGTGTTCACCGTCATCATCCGCCTTTCCGCGAAAGGCGCCGATGCGTTTTTAAAATCGGGCTTGCGCATCGGTTTTCTTTCGCTTTATGCTTTTTTTGGCGCTGTTTTTACTGTTTTGGATGTTGTTCGATATAAGCGACCACTTCGCCCACCGTGCGGATAGATTCAATCGCTTCGTCCGGAATTTCTACATCGAACGCGTCTTCCAAGGACATCAGCATATCGATGACGTCCAGCGAATCCGCGCCGAGATCTTCTTCGATATTGGTCTGCTCGGTGATAGACTGCGGATCCGCTTCGAATTGTTCCGCTAAAATACTTTTGACGGTTTCCAGTACGTCCATTGATGATTCCCTCCAAAAAAACTGTACATTTCGGTACGTTTGTGATAAACTGACTTTTGAGGAGCCGGGCCTGTTTTGCCAAGAGCGTCGGTTTCGAAGGCTGTTTTCGTTTGTCTGTTTGCCGCTTTCGTGTTCTTGCGCAGCAGGCGCAGGTTCCGCGGGCCTTCTTTGCACGGTTTGCCGATTCTCCGCGTGTGCCCGTAAGGGTGAAAACCGGGTCATTCGGCGTAAGACAATAGTATCTGTTTTCTGTACGGTTGTCAAGCGATAACCGGAAATTTTGGGGGAGAAGTGTGTTTTATGTCTGCTGATTTCGGTTTGATCGGTCATCCGCTCGGGCACAGTCTGTCTCCGTTTATTCATCGGCGTCTGTTTGCGCTTCGGGGGATTTTTGCCGAATATACGCTGCTTGATTTGCCCCCGGAGGAATTTGATTCGCGCCTTGCAAAGATTCTGCCCGCCTTGCGCGGCGCCAATGTTACGGTTCCGTATAAGCAGCGGATTATTCCTCTATGCGACCGTCTGGAGGGCAAGGCGGCTCTGTACCGCACGGTGAATACGCTGATGATTGCTCATGGGCAAACGGTTGGGTACAACACCGATGCGGATGGTTTTCTCAAGGCGCTGCAAAGCGCGGGGCTGACGCTTTCCGGAAGAGTTCTGATTGTCGGCTGCGGCGGGGTAGGTACCATGTTTGCCTGTGAAGCAGCTGCCGCGGGATGCGAAGTGATTCTGACCGACGCCGGTGCGCCGCAAAAAGCGATTGAACTGCAAAACCGGCTGGGTGAACTTTTTCCCCAATCGCGCTGCCGGGTGGCGGAAGATCCGCCGAGGGAACCGGTCGATTTGCTGATCAATGCGTCCCCGGTTGGGATGTACCCGCATGTCGACGCCTGCCCGGTGAGCGATGAAGTGATTGCCCAGAGCAAAGCGGTTTTCGATGCGGTTTATAATCCGCAAAAGACGCTTTTGCTGCAAAAAGCGGAGGCTTTCGGCGCTTCTGGCGTCGGGGGGATGGCCATGTTGGTGTGGCAGGCCGCGCAGGCGCAAACGCTGTGGCTGAATGTGCGTTTTTCGGAAGAGGAAATCGCCGCCTTAACGCGGGATTGTACCGAACAGGTCAGGACATTTTCTTCCGGCCATACCGCACCGTAACATTCAAGAAAACACGTTCGTCGGTTTTCGGTGAAAAACTGTGATGTTGCTTTTTGCGGTTTTGAAAAAAGAGAGGGCAAGCAGGGCATGAAAAATATTTCCCTTTGCGGATTTATGGGATGCGGCAAATCCACGGTGGGCAGGCGGTTGGCGCCGATGATTGGCTGCCATTTTGTGGATATGGATACCGCCATCGAGCGGCAGGAGAAAAAATCCGTGTCACAGATTTTTGCCGAAAACGGGGAAGAGTACTTCCGTGAACGGGAGTATCAAATGTGCCTTCAGCTCGGCGCACAGCAGGGATTGGTTATTGCCTGCGGCGGGGGCGCGGTGTTGCGCGCGGATAATGTCGCGGCGCTGAAAACCAACGGATGCATAGTATGGTTACAGGTTTCGGCGGAAACCGTGCTGGAACGGCTTTCCGGCGATTCTTCCCGCCCTTTGCTGCAAAGAACGGATAAGGAGCAGGCCGTTCGTGATTTATTGGCGCGAAGGGAACCGGTGTACCGTGCCGCGGCGGATATCATTGTTCATGCGTTTGGCGATCCGTTAAGTGTCGCGTACAAAGTCCGGCATGCGCTGGGGCTGTAACCAGGCGGGAAAGCCCATATTCAAAGGCAACACCGCACACGGACCGGCTACCGCCTTTGCCGCTTATCCACGGGCGTTTTTTCCGTCATATATTACAAAAATCTTCGCGAATACACAAAGGGTCTTCTGCGGTTTTTGTTTCATCTGACGAAAAATCCGCTCCTGCTTCACGCACGACAATCTTTATGCGGTGTTTCCCAAAAGCTGTCACACCGTATGTGGAAAAAGAAAGAGCAGGCCCTCTGAGGAAAGCGGAAACCCGGAAAAAATATCGGCAAAGACGCAAGCCCGCTCTTTTTGCGAAGTGGCCTTGAGTATTTCCTTACCGCAAATATCGATTGTAATTCTGCAGCGAAGTAGTAAAACCCGCGCTTGCGTTGTCATTGACAATGCGGGCTTTTTTATGGTATACTCATCACAGCAAAAACGGCTGGGAAAGCAGCGGGCATGGGAGACGTTTACCGTGAAAAAACGATGGAGAGACAGCGTCTACTTTAAATGGGGACTGACAGCGTTTATTGTTATTGCGGTGTCGGTGATTTTTTATCTCGGACTGTCTAATCTCGGCCATGTGGGCGATGCTTTGGGCACCATCATGGGCGTGCTGACCCCGTTTATAATCGGTGCCGCGATAGCGTATGTGCTTTCCCCCATATACGATGTAGTGGAAAAGCCGTTACTGAAGCTCTTTTCCGGAAAAGGAGAAAAACCTCGCCGTCACGCAAAAGGAGCGGCTAAGGCCTTGGCGTCTGCCGCCGCTATGCTCTTCCTGTTTGCCATCATTGCGGGGTTATTGGGCATGGTGATTCCCCAAATGGTCGACAGCATCACGAAACTCATCGCGTCCATGCCGGAAAAGACAAAGCAGTTTACCGAATGGATTACTTGGATCAACACTTCTTTTAACAATCTCACCGCGTCCCGTCCGGAAATTGAGCAATGGGTGCAGAGCACAGTAGAGGCGGCGTCCGCTTCCCTCACAAAGTGGTTGCAATCTATGGTATCCAATCTGGGCAGCGTATTGGGCAATGTCACGCAGGGCGTGATCAGCGGGGTAAATATGCTGGTCAACACCGGAATTGGTTTGGTCATTTGCGTGTACTTGCTCAACAGCAAAAAATTGTTTGCTGCTCAGGCAAAAAAGCTGACTTATTCGCTTTTAAAAACCGAAAACGCGAATTATCTCATCGATTCCGTGCGGTACATTCACCGTACATTCGGCGGCTTTATCAACGGGAAGCTGATCGATTCGCTGATTATCGGCGTGCTGTGCTTTATCGGGTTGTCCATTTTGCGTATTCCGTATGCGCTGCTGCTTTCCGCCGTGGTGGGGTTGTTTAATATTATCCCGATATTCGGCCCGATTATTTCCGCTGTGATTGGCACGCTGCTGCTGTTGCTGGAAGATCCGATTAAAGCGTTAATTTTCTTGGTTTTTGTGGTGGTTCTCCAGCAATTGGACGGCAATGTCATCGGCCCGAAAATTCTCGGCGAAACAACCGGCCTGTCCAGTTTTTGGGTGATGTTTGCCATTCTGGTCGGGGGAGGTTTGTTCGGGTTTGCGGGCATGCTGCTTGGCGTGCCGACTTTCGCCGTGCTGTATTCTTTTATCAACCGCTATTTGGAGCGCCGGTTGGAGAAAAAACATATGTCCCGTTATACCGACGATTATCACGACCTCAAACGAATTGACGAAGAAACCGGAGAGGCGGAATATGGCGTGGAAAAAGTCACGGAAGTGCCCGTTCGGGTGCAGCCGGCGGAAAAGGAGGACATAAAACCGTGAGTTCCGTGTTTTACGCGACGCTTTCCCGTATGCGGTACATTACCCGCTGGGCGTTGATGCGCAACACGCGGGAAGAAAATCTCTGCGAACATTCGCATGATGTGGCGGTGATTTCCCACGCGCTGGCCGTGCTGACCAATACCCGATTCGGCGGCCACGCGGATGAAGGGTACTGTGTGCTGCTGTCGCTTTATCACGATGCGCCGGAAATTTTTACGGGCGATTTGCCCACTCCCGTGAAATACGGGAATTCCGCCATCCACGGGGCTTACCGGGAACTGGAAACGCAGGCGGCCAGCAAACTGCTTCTGATGCTGCCCGAGGATTTACGCGAAAGTTATGAAAATCTTTTGCTGGATGCAGAGGATCACCCGCTGGAGCGCCGGCTGGTGAAAGCGGCGGATAAAATCGCTGCGGTACTCAAATGTGTGGAAGAATTGGCAAGCGGAAACCGTGAATTTGAATCCGCGCGGGTTTCCACCGAACAGGCGGTCAGGAATATGCATTTGCAGGCGGCGGATTGCTTTTTGGATGAATTTCTCCCCGCTTATTCGCTGACATTGGACGAGCAAAACGGAAAGGGCTGATACTGTCCCATGGATTACGGCGAAGAATCCCTGCGCCTGCACCGCCTTTGGCAGGGCAAAATCGAAGTGGTTTGCCGCGCGCCGCTGAATACACCGGACGATTTGTCTTTGGCATATACGCCGGGCGTTGCGCGCCCGTGCCTCGAAATTCGCGAGCATCCGCAAGAGAGTTTTACGCTTACCCGCCGCGCCAATCTGGTTGCGGTGGTTACGGACGGCACGGCGGTACTGGGGCTTGGAGATATCGGCCCTGAAGCGGGCATGCCGGTTATGGAGGGCAAATGCGCGTTGTTTAAAGCGTTCGGCAATGTGGACGCGTTTCCACTGTGTATCCGCAGCCGGGATGTAGACGAAATTATCCGCACGGTATCCCTGATTTCTGGAAGTTTCGGCGGCATCAATCTGGAAGATATTTCCGCGCCGCGCTGCTTTGAGATCGAGCGCGGGCTGAAGGCCTGTTGCGATATTCCGGTTTTTCACGACGATCAGCACGGAACGGCGATTATCGTAGCGGCGGCGGCGGTCAATGCCTGCCGGCTGACCGGCCGGAATCTGCCGGATCAGCGGGTGGTTATCAGCGGCGCGGGCGCCGCCGGAACCGCCATTGCGGCCATCTTGCAAAGTCTTGGTGTAACGGATATTGTGGTGTGTGACCGGGGAGGCGCACTTACGGCGGCGCGGTCCCTTCCGCCCCACAAACGCGAACTTGCCGCCGCGACCAATCCACGAAATATATCCGGTTCTCTTGCCGATGCGATGGTCGGCGCGGATATGTTTATCGGTGTTTCCGCGCCGGGCATTGTTACCGGGAAAATGGTGCGCGGTATGCGCAAGGATCCGTTTATTTTTGCCATGTCCAACCCGGTTCCGGAAATTATGCCGGATGTCGCGAAAGCGGCGGGCGCCGCGGTGGTGGGAACCGGACGCAGCGATTATCCCAATCAGATCAACAATGTGCTGGCATTTCCCGGCATTTTTCGCGGTGCGCTGGATGTGCGCGCGAGCGATATCAATGAAGCGATGAAGCGCGCCGCCGTTTATGCCATCGCAAATCTGGTCGATGACCGGTCGCTTTCTCCCGATTATATTCTGCCCAGTCCGCTGGATAAGCGGGTGGCGCCCGCTGTGGCGGCGGCGGTGGCTCAGGCGGCAAGAGAAAGCGGAGTCGCCCGAATATGAGCAAATGTCCGGTCGGGCGGTTTGCGCCGTCCCCCAGCGGACGGATGCATTTGGGAAATGTTTTTTGCGCGCTGATGGCATGGCTGAGCGCAAAATCTTCCGGCGGAAAGATTTTTTTGCGCATAGAAGATATTGACACAGGCCGCTGCCGGCCGGAATATACCGCTATGCTGCTGGACGATTTGGAGTACTTGGGGCTTTCCTTTGATCAAAGCTCCTGCGCGGGGAGCGGCGAGGTTTACCGGCAAAGCGAACATACGCAGCGGTATTTGCAGCGCTTTTTGCTCCTTCGGGAACAGGGCGCGGTATATCCCTGCTTTTGTTCTCGAAACGAACTGCACGCCTCTTTGGCGCCGCACGGATCTCCCGGGCGGCCGGTGTACCCCGGAACCTGCCGCAATTTGAGCGAAGAGGAGCGGTGGGTGCGGATGTCCGCCCGGTCTCCCGCGTATCGGTTAAAGGTTCCGGACAAAGACATTTGTTTTACCGATCGTGTTTTTGGGGCGCATCGGCAAAATCCGGCTCAGGAGTGGGGCGATTTTATCCTGCTGCGATCGGATTCGGTCTTTTCCTATCAGCTGGCCAGCGTTTCGGATGATATCGATATGGGCGTTACCGAAGTGGTTCGCGGAAGAGATTTGCTGCCCAGTGTCCCGCCGCAGCTTGTTTTGTATGATCTGTTCGGCGCCGATCCGCCCGATTATATGCATATTCCGCTGCTGGTCGACAAAACCGGGCGGCGGCTTTCCAAGCGGGATTGCGATCTCGATATGGGCGCTTTGCGCCGGCGTTTTCCGTCTTCCGCGGCGCTTATCGGCAAGCTTCTGTTTCTTGCCGGAATGCAGGAAGAGCCTTTCCCGCTCAAAGCCAAAGAGGCGCTTAAGGTGTTTTCTTCGGCCAAGCTGAAAACGAAAGATATTGTCGTTACGGAAGAATTATTTTCGGGCAGCGCCGCATAAAAGTTGTCGTGCGTGAAGCGGAGGGGTAAGCGATGGAGTGCGAATACGATGAAAAGGTTCTGCGTCGGTTGCAGCTTGCGCAAGTCGGTATTTTGGAGGATGTGGACGCTTTTTGTGCGCAAAAGGGATTAACGTATTTTGTGCTCGGCGGCTGCTTGATTGGGGCGTTTCGGCATCAGGGCTTTATTCCGTGGGACGACGATATCGATCTCGGAATGTCCCGAGCGGATTACGAAATGTTTTTGAAGGTTGCCCGGGAGGATAAGGCGTTTTCCGCCAAGTACCGCGTGATCGACCCCCTTTACGATGAAAACTGTCCGTTTATGTTTGCCAAAATTTCCAAGCGGGGAACCGTGTGCCAATCGGAAGAAATGGTGGAATGTGGGTGTGAAACGGGCATCCATTTGGATTTATTTCCCTTTGATTATACTACGTCGGATCAAAAACTTCGCTCCAGGCAAATCCGGCAGGCTTGGTGGCAGCAACGCCTTTCCTATATTTATTATCTGAAGCATCCGCATCTGCCGATAGGCGGGTTTATGGGCAGGGCAGCGGGAATAGCATGCCTGATGCTGCATTATCTTATGCGGCTGTTTCGGGTCAACCCCCGGAAAATCGCCGTGAAATACCGGAAAATTGCCACCCGTTATCAGGGGGATTCGTCCGGTGGAATGACCATGTTCAGCGCGCTTCAACCGGAAAAGTTCTACCGTCAGGAAAACGAGGTGTATCCTGTGGAGCGCGTTCCGTTTGAGTATACCACCATTTGTGTGCCGCGCGAACACGAGGCGTTGCTACAGCGGGTATGGGGAGATTATCGGCAGCTTCCGCCGGAGGATCAGCGGCACAATCACGGCGCTGCGGTACTCGATTTCGGGGACGAAACAACGTGATGAGCGAAAATCGGAAAACGCTCTCCCCATCGGCTCCCGTCAAATCGCTGTACATCTGGAATATTCTGGGAAGCGGCGCCAACGCGGCATTTTTTATGCTGATGCTCATGGTGGTCAACCGGCTTTGCGGGGAGGCCGCGGGCGGCATTTTTTCCATCGCATATGCGGTGGCCAACCTGATGTGGGCCATCGGTTCCTTCGAAACCAATGCGTATCAGGTCACCGACACCAAAGATCGCTTTTCTTTCGGGCATTACCTGACTTTCAAGATATTGCTGGTTGTTTTGATGCTGGTGACCAGCGTTTTGTGGTCGGTGGCCGTTGGGCACAGGGGATATGAGCTTTCGGTTACGCTCCTTCTTTGTCTGTTTAAGGCGCTGGATGCTTTTGCGGGTGTGTTTTATGCCCGTTTTCAAAAATACGGAAGACTGGATATCGGCGGCCGCTCGCTTTTTTTCCGCTGTGTTCTGTCTATGCTGACTTTTTCGGGTACTCTGTTTTTCCGGCGCGATTTGGCGGCGGCGGCGGCAATGGCTTGCCTGACCGAAGCTGTGTGGATTATCCTGTACGATATGCGGCTTTGCCGGCGCATTGTGTCGTTGCGCCCCGTGTGGGAACCCAAAGCGTCTCTGAGACTGTTTTTGGATTGCCTGCCGCTGTTTGTCAGTTCGTTCGGGTTGATTTTCCTGACCAATTTGCCGAAATATGTGATTGACGGGTTGTTTGCCCCGGAGGTGCAATCGCGTTTTGCCGCGCTTTTTATGCCGGCGTCGGTGATTAATCTGATGAGTATTTTTGTGTTCCGCCCGTTGCTGACCACCATGGCAAGGGCGTGGAACCGCAGGGAGTACAAAGCGTTTCGGCGGTTGGTTTTCCGGCTGTTTTTGGTGATTGCGGGATTAACGGCGCTGGCGGTTTTGGCGGCGCTTCTGCTGGGCATCCCGGTTCTGTCCTGGTTATATGGAGTGGATCTATCCCCGTACCCCGTGGCGCTGGCCGTGATAATGATTGGCGGCGGGTGCAACGCAGCGGCGGTTCTGGCGGTTAACGTGCTTACCGTAATGCGTGCGCAGTGGTTTTCTTGGATCGGGTATCTCATTGCTGCGGCGATTAGCGTTCCGCTGGCAAAGCCGCTGGTTTCTTCTCTGGAACTGACGGGCGCTGCCATGTTGTTTGCCGTTTCCATGGGTGTGGTTACTTTAGTGTTCTCGGTGGCGATTGTGGCGGTATTTCGCAAAGCGCGGAGGGAACAGCCATGAGCCGGTTTTGCTTTTTTTCCGCTCAATATCTGCCACATATGGGCGGAGTGGAACGGTATACCGCCAATTTGGCGCGGGTGCTCTGTGCGCGTGGGCACCGGGTAACGGTCGTTACCTCGTCTCTGAAAGGCTCCCCCGCCCGCGAACAAACGCCGGACGGCGTTCAGGTGGTTCGGCTGCCGAGCCTGTCGCTGATAAACGGGCGGTTGCCGGTGCTGCTGCCGTGGGGCAAGCCGAAGAATTTTCCGGGCGAACCGTTTGATTTGGCGGTGGTGAACACCCGGCTGTACTCGCTTTCGCTTTTTGGTGTGAAATGGGCGCATCGGGCGGGAACGCCGTGCATTGTTATAGACCACTCAACCGGACATATTCACTTTGACCGCCCGTGGCTGAATGCGATATGGGAATGGTATGAGCACGCGATAACCAAGCAAATATTGCGTTGTCCCGTGCATTTTTACGGTGTATCACAGGAAGTGAACCGGTGGCTTGCGCATTTTAACATTCTGGCGGATGGCGTGCTGTATAATGCTGTGGATCCCGTTGCGCTGGACGCAGCCGCTGTGCGTGGAAGGAATTTCCGCACGATGTACCGTATTTCGCGGCAACTTCCGGTCGTTGTTTATGTAGGAAGACTGGTGGCGGAAAAAGGAGTACTTCGGCTGATTGAGGCGATTAACCGGCTACCGGTGGAAACAAGGCTGCTGATTGCCGGAGAAGGCCCGCTTTCTGACACTGTGATCCGAGCGCAAAACGATCGGGTGTGTTACTTGGGTAAACTTGCTTTTGAAGATGTCGCGTCTTTGCTACAATCGGCCGATATTTATTGCTTACCCACCGTTTATCCCGAAGGGTTTCCCACGGCAACGCTGGAAGCGATGGCGAGCGGATGTTTTTGTGTGGTCACCGATAAGGGTGGGGCAAGGGAACTGATACCCGATGACCGTTACGGGCATCTTTTGTCCGATGGTCAGTCAGAGGAAATCGGCAGCGCATTGCTTCAGGCTATCGATCACGCTCATGAGAGAACTGAAGCCGCCATGCGGGGAAAGCAACGGGTGCGCGGGCAGTTCACATTTGATAAAACAGCGGATAATTTGGAACAGTTGGCTGAAAGAGCGGGTAAAGGAGACAATATATGAATCCCCGGTTATTGATTATTGTTCCCGCTTATAATGAGGCGGAGAATATTCTTCGGGTGAAGGACGAATTGCATCAAGTCTGCCCGCAGTATGATTATGTGGTGGTCAACGACGGATCCGGTGACGAAACAGCGGCCATTTGCCGTTCAAACGGCATTCCGTTGCTGGATTTGCCGGTAAATTTGGGCCTTGCCGGCGCGTTTACCACGGGAATGCGCTACGCGCAGCGCAAAGGATACGATTACGCCATTCAGATCGACGGGGACGGGCAGCACGATCCGGCGTACATTGAAAAATTGCTGTTCAGCGCTCGGGAAACCCATTCGGATATCGTGATTGGTTCCCGCTTTCTGCAGGGTGACAACCCGCACAGTCTGCGCAGAGCCGGCAGCCGGGTGATTGAATGGGTGGTGAGGCTGACCACGGGGAAAAAGCTGACCGATCCGACATCCGGTATGCGGATGTACAGCCGGCGCATGATTGATTTTTTCGCTTCTCACGGAGATTTCGGGCCGGAACCCGACACATTGGCGTTTTTGATGCGGTGCGGAGCGAAAGTGAGTGAGATTCCCGTTCGGATGCGGGAGCGTATGGCGGGGAAAAGCTATTTGAATTTTTCCCGGGCGGCGTCTTATATGGTGCAAATGGGGATGTCCATTATGATTTTTCAATGGTTTCGCCGCAAAATTCAGCCGGAGGAGGAGAATGCTTCATGTCCGTGACGATGCGGGTTTTACTGATTATTGGGGCGGTGCTGACCTGTATTTTTGTTTTGCGCAGAATCCGCCGTTCGCAGATGCTGATGTCGGACAGCGTCTTTTGGATTGTTATGTCGGTGCTTTTGGTCGTGGTGAGCATTTTTCCGCGCATCGCCGGTTTCGCGGCCCGGATTCTGGGCGTACAGTCTCCCGCCAACCTTGTGTTTCTGATGATAAGCTTTATCCTGATTGTGAAGCTTTTCTTTCTTTCGGCGGATGTTTCCCTGCTCAAACGAAAACTGACCGATATGGCTCAGGAAGTCGCTCTCCGGCTGAAGGAAAAAGAGGATGCAGAAGAAAACCGACCGTGATCCGGTATATCAGATGGGGTGAATCTTTGTATGCGTAAAAAGCAGTCGTTGCCGGAGGATCAGGATTCCCGTCCTCAAACTCAAGAGGAAGAATCCCGCCCGTCTTCCTCCGGCGTGATGATATTTACTTTGGTGTTTGTGCTTTGTTTGGCGCTGTTTGGCGGAATCGGGGCGCTGTGGTGGTTTCACGGCAGGGCAGGGGAGCTTGCCGATACCGATCCGTCCGGTACCTCCGCCGTTCAAACGGAGCCTACCGAACGCTTCCGCACTGCCGACCGCGAGGCTTTTGCCGTTATGCTCACCGATAACGCCGGTGCGCTGCAAACGGTTACGCTGCTGATGATGCAGCCGGACAGCCATGTGGTCACCGCCGCGGCTTTTCCTGCGGAGCTCTTGCTTTCCGAGGAAAACGGTACATTAGCCGGATGTTTTGCCGAAAGCGGGGCGGATTCCGCCGTACAGGCGCTTTCCGATTTTCTGGGGCACGAGATATCTTATTACGGCGTTATGACATACGATGGGGCAGAACAGGCGCTGACGGCGCTTTCCGTTCAGCTAATCTATACGCTTTCGGAAGATGTCGGCGGCCAGTCGGCAGACGGTTCTTTTTCCATTCACCTCACGTCGGGAGAACAGGCCCTTACGTCCGAGCAGGTTTCCCATTTGCTGCAATATACCGGCTGGCATGGCGGAAGACGCGCACGGGCAACCGCGCACGCCGAATTATTTGCCGCGTTTTGCAATCAAATGTTGGTTCGCGGAAGAAACGGTGAATCCGATTGGGCTCTTTTGCAAGGCAGCATGGAAACTAACGCCGGCGAATCTTCTTTTGCCGCCGCCGAACCGGCTTTATCTTATTTGGCTGCGCTCAATTCCGGAAGCGTTTGTACGGTGCTGCAAACCGCGGGAGAATACACCGGAGCGGGATCGACTTTGCGTTTCTCACCCGATGAGACCATGCTTTCCGCCATCCAAAGCGCGATGCCGTAAATCCGGCGATATTCGAGGCATAAACGGATCAGCGCAAGTGCTTCAAAGGGATTCGAAGCGTTTTAAAGCGCGTGAAAAGCTTTTAAAGTATCCCCGGTAAATAACCTACCAAACATATTCACGGCTTAGCGTCTTACTGTTTGAAAAAATGAAAAGAAAAAACATAAAGTAAAATATAAGCCGAATCATCCGCAAAGCTGCGGCATATTATTAAAAATGCGGCATACCCTCTTTTCAGAGAGGATATGCCGTCAGCCTGTCCAAAAACCCCAAATTTCAAGCGAGGTTTGGGGTTTTGTATATAATTTTTTGGGAAACAAGTAAAAACAAGCAAATGCAACAAACGGGTGGGATCTTTTCCACCTATGAATGGCATATTTTTTGAGGTTCATCGCTGCAAATTTAAGCCTAACCCATTTCGTTACTTGGGATAAGCCTCGGTATGGCGTATATCGCATCGCATATTTCTCTTTTGCGTCTGCGAATACCCGTTCAATTGTTTCTTTCCGTCGGTCATACAGCTCTTTGTATTGCGGTGTATGCCGTATATCCTCTACTGTTTCAAGGTAATCTGACCACAGATGCTTAGTAACGGTCTTCTCGCAGTTTCGGTTTTCGGTGCATAAATGTCTCGTCGGACAGCTCTTGCAAATCGTTCCCTTGCTCTTGAATTCTTTGTAACCGTCTCGGTTTGTGGTCGTGTAATTTAACAATTGGTTTTCGGGACAGATTACGCAGTCAAAGTATTCATCATATATGTACGCATACGGTGGATAAAATCCCTTTTTGCCCATCGGTCTTTTGTACGGGAATACCGGTATTCTATTATCATCAAGTATTCTTTTGCTGATCCACGGCGTTTTGTATGCCGCATCCGCTACCACAACTTCGATTTCCGAATATTTCTCAATAAGCCTGTCATACAGTCCGTCGAACGCTATACTGTCGTGCACGTTGCCCGCGGTCACCGTAACGCCCATCACATATCCGTTCTTGTCACAAGCTGTTTGAGCTGTATATGCAAGACATTTCTTATGTTCACCTTTATGGAAAACTCCGCTTTCAGGGTCTGTTGTGGATTCATTGATTATCTTTTCTTCAGGTGGTTTAGGCCCGTCAAAAGGCTTTTTGTCATGGCTTTCTCTATCCTCGTTAATTTCAGCCATTAACTGTTTTTCATATACCTTTGCTGCCTGTGGTACTGCTTTCTTTACCACTTTTTTTATATTGGCACTTGCTTTGATATGTGTTCCGTCTACAAATACCGCTTCAGGGGATAAATATCCTGCCTTGGATATTTCTTTCAATATCCAATAGAATACTTCTTCTATCGTTCCTTCAGTATACCTATGCTTAAAATTGTAGCTTATGGTTGAAAAGTGCGGTATCTGCTCATTCATTAAATATCCCAAAAACCACCGATATGCCACATTCATTTTGATTTCTTCTACAGTTCTTCTCAGTGACGGCAATCCGTACAAGTGTTGTATCAACACCATTTTAAATATTACTACAGGATCTATGCTCGGTCTTCCGTTATTTGCACAATACAAATCTTCCACGATGTCATATATGTGCGTGAAGTCTATTGCACTGTCTATTTTCCTTAACAAATGATCAGCCGGTACAAACTCCTCTATGCTGAACATCTCTATTTGCTCGCGATTTTCTCTTCCTTTTACGATCACTTCCATCACCACAACTATTTTATCACATTTATGCGAAAAAGCCCAGCATTAACTGAGCTTTTTCGACAGACTGGCGGCATACCCTCTTTTCAGAGAGGATATGCCGTTTCGTATATTTGTTTATCCCATTTTGCAAGTGCTTTACCTACGCAAATTGCAGTAATAAGTTGAACATGCTACTTGAACCCTGACGATTGAATCATCTATTGACCTCCGTCTAAGGAAACGTGGCTGCTTGCAGTCTGAGCAGACGGTCAAGATCGCCGAAGGCACTCGTCTGTAGATTGTTGGCGCACCTACATTCTATCAAAGAAACCAAAGAAAGTTCTCTATGGATTTTTAATATTCTTCTGGTCAAGTTGAATTTACAATGCGCGAGCTCAATTCAGATGAATTTATCCTTTGCTTTTTGCGCATCTTCATAATATGCACGGGCAGTCACGTAATCATAGTAAGTGTCAATGTCAACAGCCTCGTTCTGCTCCACTTCCAGTTTGTATACATTCGGGCCAAAATGATATTTCCAATTCCAGACACTTTCCTTAGGACTTAGTACAATGCCATTCGTAAAATAATAATAAATCGGCAGATCTTGCGAATTGACATGGTTAAGCCCCCGTTTAAAATTCATTGGGCCGTTATTGTCCAGCAGAAAATGCTGATATTTCTGCACTGTTATCAAGGAATCGTATCCCTGCTGCAATTGCTCAAAATAAGTACTAATGGCCTTACGATACAGTGCCGAACTCACCATGGGAGATGTGCAACAAGCCCACATCAGATTTTCTCCTTGTATTACAGTGCAAATGTATTCCAAAAAAAAACCAAACGGTTGCGATTCATCTGCAAATTGCTTTGGTCGGCGTACGGCTGTGACGCCTTCGCTGCGTCCCATTTCCAGCATTTCCTCGGAATCTGAAGAAACAATAATTTCATCTAATTCCGGTATCTGTCTCAGCTGTCTTATTTTGTGAATCAGAAGGTTACTATCCGCAAAAGGCAGAATATTTTTATTTGGCAAGCGGGAGCTTTTTCCCTTAACTGGAATCACAGCTGAGATACTCTGTCCACATTTCATCAGTCAATTTTTCCCCTTTTATATTTTTGATATATTTTCTGAATATAATCCGCGTGAAAAGTACTTCGCATTTCAGGATCGATACTGTGCAGTATCACGTCAATATCATGTAAATCCAGATTTTTACCATTGAGTAAAAATTCAGCATAAGAACGATGCATATTCAGTTGAGCCGTAATAAAATAAGCCGGAGAGTATCCCCATGGTATATTTTGTTTAATAGGTTCTATGTATTTTCCAATCATCTCATAGAGGAGGGAAGTGTTATAGCTTCGTCCGTAAATGCGGTTCATATGTTCAGCTATAATTTCAGCGCATAAATTGCCTGGTATCCTTCCAATCCCCAGAAGAGAGGCGTCAATGACCGCATCGCGCTGCGGTGCTTTTATGCGAAAAAATTCCTGCGCCAGTCCGTAGGCAAGGGATCGGTTTTCGTGCAGATGAAGACCGATTCGTATATCAGAGTCAAGTTCCTGCTCTACCAAAGAATAAATTCGGTGTAAATCTGGAATATCCATTGCGCCGTATGTATCAACCATTGTCAGTTGTTCAGGATGTAAATCATTTATTTGGTAAATCAGTTTGCGAAGCTCATCATCAGAATAACCCATGATATGTACAGGATTACAAATATAACGATATCCTCGCAATTTTGCTTTTTTGATATATGTTCTTAATAACTCGATATCGCGGTAATAAAAAGCAAATCGGATAATGCCTATTCTTCCATCACACTCTGATAATTGATTGATATCGTACCAATCTGGGCGGATCATAACTGCAAACTTTGTGTGTCCGCATGATTTAGGAAGGAACGGATAGATAGCGCTGACATCATTGTAAGATGACTGATCTTGTGTGAAGTGTCCGTTTTTTAAAAAACCGAGTTCAACGTAATCAAGCCCCGCGGAACACAAGCCGTCAATGATTGCTTTAATATTATCCGCTCCGAATTTCGCTTCATTCACATGCCCACCGTCACGCAGTGTGCAGTCCAAAATATCAACATTCACTGTGGCATCTCCTGTGCTAACATGCAGGCAATATGGTAGTCATATGCATCTCTTATGTCTATCCCGGTTACTTTGTCAACTTCCAGCATATAAGGTACATGCCCCCAATTGTATTTCCATTCAATCATCTTTTCCCGCGGAGCCAGTGCGATTCCGTTTGTATATAGATATAATGCGGGAAGATTTTCCGATTGTATGTGGTGCAAACCTCGTCGAAAATTGACAGACCCGTTTGTGTCAAGAATAAAACGTTTCATTTTTTGCACTGTAATCAATGAATCATACCCGTCGTCAAGTTTGCTCAGATACAAATTGATTGCACTACTGTAAACGGAACTGTCTACAAAAGGAGCAGTTACACATGCCCAGAGGATATGTTCGCCAGAAACTTGGTTGCAAATATATTCCACGAAATACCCGAAAGGTCGGCTTCGATCAGCGTATTGTACAGGCCGGAGAATTGTTTCCACACCGGCACCTTTCGCCATTTTAAGCATTTCATCATTCTCTGACGAGACAATAATGCGGTCAACGGCGGCCACTTGTTTAAGTTGCTCAATCTTATGTAACAACAAATTGCTGCCGTCAAACGTTAGCGTATTCTTATCCGGAAGGCCGGTCGTTTCTTTACGTACTGGTACAATTGCCGTTATTTTCTGATGAGCTATCAAGCATAACATCTCCTCCCCAAAAGCAGTCTGCACACATGGCTGGATCTAATTCTTCCAGAATTGTATGAAATTTTTCATCTGACTGAAAGTAAACTCCATCGCAATTGAAATAATCCTCAAGCATATCGCTTTTCAAATATTCCAATAGCATTGACCGCGGCGGATGTACCAGATACTCACAATGATAGCGGCATTTTGGAGTCGGAATGCACAAATACAAAGCTTTGACACCGCATTCCAGTAGCATTTCGCAAACCACTTTCAGTGTCGCACCTGTAAAAATGGCCTCATCTACAAGGGCTACCCGTTTACCACGCAATATTTCCGGGATAGGAGATAAACAATTCCACAATAATTTCTTTCTCTTATCTGCATTTTCAATCTGGAAGGACCGCTCATTAGCGTTGGCCTTTACCAACCCTTGGAGATAGGGCTTATCAAGAGCATACGCCAGCCCCATACCGTAGTACAGTCCTGTGCGAGGCACTGGACAGACACAGTCTATCTGCTCCTTTACGTGGGATGGAATGACTGCGGCAAGTTCCTTGCCCAATTTATAGCGCAACTCCGCGACACTGTGTCCTCTGAAGCGCTGCGTTATTTCCAGTTTATAAACCATTTGAAATACACAGTGTTTCTGATGTAACAATACATCTTCTGCATTCAATCCCTCTTGTTCGCGAATTGAAAAATCGCCATCCTCATCTAATTTTTCTGACACAGCGAGTGCAACAGTATCAGTAAGTACAGCAGAATCATACAAAACGGGTTCCTGATCGGATATATTTAAAGCCGGGAAACGAAACACAGCATATTCAGATGTAACCCGATTTATATGGCTTATTATTGCGTCCGAAAGCCGAATGTATTCCCGATGTGAATTGGCGGGATGAAGGTTGTACATAAACGTAATATGAGCATGGTTATCTGAAATCGACTTTAATGTTTTACAGATTACAGGCTCTAATGCTCCCGCAGACGTTTGTTTCAGGTACGGCAAAAGACATTCCAAATTCAGAATTATGCCATCAGCCCTCTCGTAGCAGACGAGGGAGGCAACACGGTTACTGTCACGCAAGTCAAGATCGTCATACCGACCAGGAAAACATGAATACCCCAAACATTTGCAAACGCGGTTTAAGATATCCACAGTTTTAGCACCCAGTGGAGTGCCACTGCCAAAAACCAGATACCTCCGGGTTTTATTTATTTTTTTTTGAGCACTGCGGCTGAAATCACCATACATGGTCGCAAAAGAATCCATTGTCATTTATCAATCTCCTAAAACAGTCGCAAATTGCAGTCATGTAGCATAATGGGAACGAGAATTACTGCTGTAATACTCATATGCATTATTCCTTCTTTTGCCAATCAATTGAAGATAGGTCATTGTTGAAAACGATTTCCAGAATTAACGATACATCGGCTCATAAGTGCTGATCATATTAGTTTCTCGGATAGATTCTTTTGCCTGGTTAGATTGAAAATATAAAATATTTGGTCAATATATTAAAATTTAAATTATCTAAATTTGTAAAATATTTATTTCATTTTATTTGAAATTATTCCTGCAAAAGTTTTAATCACTTTCTTTATCGTAGGAATGTTTATCGCAATAATTACAACCATTACGACGGCTTCTAACCAAGTGAATGGATAAAACCAAATTGCAATTACCGCTTGAACACAAAGCAAAATCCATGTCAGGAGAGTACATATCGGGAAAGGTTCTTTGATGGCCTTCCCGACATATTTACGACGAATAACAAATATCATCATGCTTGAAATGGCTGTGGCAATGGTCACACCTTGAATACCCAGCAGATAGACCAATACAATATTCAGAATTATATTGGTTAAAATTCCCCATATGGCCGAAACAGCCATGCCTTTGGAATCTTTTTTTGCGCTGAGAATAGGGCCCAATATCCCTGATGCACAGTTCAATACGGTAGTGACCAGGAGAAAAGGAACATATTGCCAAGCGACATAGAAATCTTTAGCATACAGCAATGACGCCAAAGGCCTTGTCAAAAGAATCAGGAATGAACATAAAAGGCACATCATGACATTGGTCATGGAAAATACTCTACCGTAAAAAGCATCCGATGCTTCCGTTCCGTATTCTTTTACTCCGGAGATCTGCCATGCCTGCGTAAATATACTTTGAAATACACTCAAAATATTCGGAATCTTATATGCTACGGCCAATAGGCCGTTGGCAGCGGTTCCCATGGCAAAGGCAACGATATATTTATCCGCCGAACTGTTAATGGTCCATGAGAGGGCTGTGGTAATCAAGGGAACACTGTAAAGCAGCATAGCCCTTTGTAACTGTCTGTCCGTTTTTTCCGTTGCCCAATATTGCCAAATTTTTAAACGAAGCGCATAGTAGATAATCTGTACCACATGTGATGCGATATTCGCCAAAAAGAAGCCTTTCAGTCCCCAACGAAAGCCAAGCAGAAAAATTAAATTTGCGGAAATGGTTACAATGACGCCCAGCACACCGGCAATGGCCATGTCATGGACGCGTTCTAAGCCTTTGGCAAACTGCATAAGTAGTTGTACAAACGTTGAACCGATATAATAAAAGATGATATAAATTTCTAATCCGCGAATACCGGAGAAAATAAAGCGGCTCACCAAAAGGGTAATGCATATCGCAATCAGGCAGCTAACCAAAGAAAATTTGGCCCCGATAGAAAATATCTGTTTTTCTTGCCCGGCCTTATCCATCAGGAAGCGCATGACTCCGTCCACGATGTTCAGGCAAAGCACCGGATACAGCATGGAGACGGTTGACACGATAAGATCGTATGTGCCGTACTCCTGTGTGGACAGTACGCTTGTATAAAGTGGCACCAGAAGAAACGTCAGTATTTTTGTGGCAAAATTACTTATGGTTAGGATGCCGGTGTTTTTGATCAGATATTTGTATTTATTGTCCATGTAAATTCAATTAACTTGGTCACAGTTTATCAAAAAACAGCACTTGATTAAGCATTTAATATATCCTCCATTTGCCGGGCAATCCGAACATTAGTAAGCAATCCCATAGATTGCATCTTTTTCACCGTTGGTTCTATGTGCTGTATATCAATATTTTGCTGAGCTCTTTCAGGGTGCTGCAACAACGGATATAAATAAAATGTAGGGATATTATCGCCCAGCATGGCGCTGGCATTAAGTACACTTCCGCTGGAAACCGTCAAAAATACATGGCTGCTAAAATCATGATTCAATTGAATAACTTCCCAAGGAACCGATGAATTACGAGATACTTGAATACCGTATTCTTCATATATCTTTCTGCTGTCTCTTGTATGCATCTTTACCAAGAGATTTTCTTTTCCGACAAAGTCCGCAAGCCGAATAACTAATTCTGTCTCGCCGACGGGCTGTCCGTCGATATCCTTGGAAGATCCGAAAAAAATATATTTCTGTGAATAATTGTTCACTAACGGGTTATATTCAAAAACATTGTTTAAAATTTTGACCAGTCCGTGTTCATTCCTGCTTAAATGCGGAATTTTATATATTCTTTTAGTTTGATCGGGAAACAATTTTGGGTAATAACAGAAATAATACGAAATATCGTCTAATGGGTCCTTTTTACCAAGCAAGTGACGTAAATTCCTGACAATTGCGCGTTTATGATTAACCGGCATCATTAACATTGTTTCATAAGACAATATTCCTTCTTCATAACAACACATTTTTGGATTAATACCGTTTTTAGTACATTGAATAAAAACTGCAAGGGGTATAACATCATAGTTATTATAATAAAATATTTTCTCATAATACATATCATCCCATAGCATAGAGCGAATTTCCCCGTGGGAAGAAAATGTAAGTTCACATATATTTCGAGCTGCACGAATTTTGTCCCTTTTGAATTCTATCTGCTTAGTTGGAACATAACAAATCCTTGCAAACAATTTTCCAGTTTCTAAACGATCACATATTTTTTTTGCATCTGTCGAATGATCGGAAAGGATTAAATCAGCATTTACTGATAATAGAAATGTACGTTTCAGCTGTAAAGCCGTGAGCAATTGCATATATGTGTTACATATAAATACTGCTTTTGTGTATGTTGCCAAATGTTGTCACCTTCTTCAACATGACGTCATAAAATCATGAATTCTTTTGATTTTCTTTTCTGGATTTACTTACAGAATCAAGCAATATCTTATAGTAAATTAACATTGGAATACAGTCGGTGTAAACAAACAATCCATTTCCTATTATAAGGATACCTAATGTTAAAGTAGTCCATATGATTTGCTTTTCGGCATATTTATAAAATGACCAGCAATAGATAAGCAATGAAGCTAAACCGTAGCACACCAAAATATCTATCAAATCATTGTGTGCATGTACTGAAGCTTGCATCAAGATTTGATTTGACTTTAGGAGATTATTCATTCCCACGCCAAAAAAAATATTGTATGGATTGTTTTGCAAATCTAAAGCTCTCAAGGATGTACTGGCAATTTGAAGACGACCATTTGTAATGCTCCCATGGCCAAGGGCAAATATGGTTTTGTCTATCAAGGAGTTGGCATAACCGTTGAAATAGATATTCAATCCAAACACAATTATCACTGAGGCGGCTATTACAGCTATTCTCATCTGTCTTCTTTGTATAAATTTAACCAGCATCATTAATAAAGTCATGCACACAGCCAGAAATGCGCTTCTTACCCCTGTCAAAATAATTGCAAGAATATCTATACCGCCTATGATAAGGCTGCCAATATTCCTTTCCTTCATAAAAAAATATATATTTAATGCAAGCATAAAAAATAATAAATAAGCTAATGTATGCGGGTATAAATACGGGCCTTTTAAGACGAATGTATTCCATCCGGCTGTTAATCCATTGATGGATGTATATGCAATAACTATAATCAGGAAAATTATTTGGCATATATCACTGAATTTTTTTCTTGAAATGATTGCGGTAGCGATCTTTGAAATGTATGCATCGTCACTACCGATTAAAAACATGAAAACAGTGGCAATATATGCCAGACATAAACCTAAATTTACTTGTGACTCACGAAATCCTGCAATACCTAATGTGATTATCATCACAATGATGATGGGCAACCAATTTTTATGAAATCGTATACGTCCTCCAGGCAATAGAAGATATCCGAGAAGGATAATACCAAAGAATATCAGAGAAGTTACTACCATGTTTTCTCCATGAAACAACCAACATAAGACAAGGTTTATTAGAGGATATACCAGCAACAGGTAAGCTATTTTTACTGTCCCTGAGAAATTCTTTCTTTGTCCAGTCAATGTATTTTTCTCCTTAATTGCACAGCCATATATAAAAATGAAAGTATTAATTTGCTGGTATTTGTACCAATGTTTTTTAATGTTTTGGTTACCAGTTTAAAACGAATCGGGAAATTTTTAATGCTGCTTTTGGCAAGAGCATTTTGCAAGTGCTCATCATCGCTAAACGACCGAATCCTTTTTAAAGCTGCCCTAAACCCATTGGGATTGACTAATTCATTGGTTGTATTACGAATCATTGCGCAAAGATATTCTGTCCGAACCTGCGGAATAAAAGCCAGTTTCTTTTTAGTAATGCACGCTTGATAGATTGACGCAAAAACATTTTTAATGCTGGTGTTCATCTTACTGTTGTAGCTATGGAGCATAGAACTTTCCACCATGCTATAGCAGTAGGCGGCATCATCTCCATCAATAATGCTGATTGCCTTTGCATCCAGTTCAGAGATAAATATAATGCACAGGTCTTCTTCAAAGGTAACGGAATCCTGACAGTAATCCATGTTATTTATAATCAATGATTTTTTTATCAGTTTGCCACATCTTGAAACAGGTATACCACGCTTTTCAAAGCCCCCGACATTCAGCATTACCGGATATAATTCATTGACGAGCCTATCTCCGCAATACCGGCCAGTAGGAATTTCAAATTTCAACGGATGGGACGAATGACCTTTCACCTGTTTCATAGGTCCGACAACAATATCAGCATGGCTTTGCAACTGTTCCTTAACGAGTGTCTCGATGTGATGCTCCTCTATCCAATCATCACCGTCAACAAACACAATCCATTCAGCCTTAGAATTCCTTATTCCGGTTTTCCATGCGGAAACCAGTCCTCGGTTCTCTTGATGGATTACTTGTATGTTCTTATATAATGAAATATATTTATCACAAATGCTGCCTGAATGGTCTGTTGAACCATCGTCAACTAAAATAATATTTACATGGTTGTATGTTTGTTTGATAATACTATTAATACATTTATCAACAAATTTTTCTATGTTATAAACCGGCACAATGACGTCGACCGGATATTCTCCAGTAAGCATTACCATTCCCCCTGAAGATTTCGCAATGTGTTTTGGTAATGCTCTTTTAATTCCTTTGCATTTTTCTTAATGTCATATCCGGCGCTGCGAATTGTATCGGGATATGATGTGTCTGATCTATCATGTTCCCAACTTCGATATTGCATAATAGTATTCACCCATATATCTATCCCGTTATCTATAGGCAAATATTTTACTAAATCCGTAACCTTTGCCTTATTCGAAATAGTATTTGAAATGATACACGGAAGACCATTTGCTTGCCACTCCACAACCGTGACTGGGAAACCCTCATACCACGAGGGGAGAAGCATCAAATCCATAGCCTGCAAAAATTCCGGCATATTGTCTGTCGTACCCAAATAAATTACATTGTTTTGAAGATTTAATTCCTTTATTTTTTTTAGTATCATCTCTTTTGTTGAGCCGTCTATTCCTATCAAAAATAATTTGATATTCATATTCTTCTTTAACAATTGTGTAATAATATTAAGCAGAAACTCATGGTTCTTCCATGGCTCAAACGCTCCCACATGTCCTATTGCCAATTCCTCACTTAATCCGAGTCTCTCTCGTTCACATTTTCTTGCTTCTTTATCAAAAATAAAGTCTTGAACATTGATTCCATTATTTAAAATCCAGTATGGCATTTTCTTTCCAAACAGCCAATCCCCCGCTTCTTTGCTACAAGCTATTGCATCATTACAGGTTATTCTGAAAAGTGGCAACAACAATCTATGCAATTTTGTATGTTTACACATCGATCCATGTGAATGGGCAATTCTCACAGGACATTTGGTTATTTTAGCCGCCAATAGTTCAATAGCCATAGTAGCACTTTGACCGTTTACGTGAATAACATCATATTTTTGCTTCCTCATCAACCTACATAAGTTTATGAAATAATGGAGTTGATTCTTATCGCGATATTCCATACGATATATGTGATCAAAATTAGCATCGCTGAGTTGCTGCGTCATCTTCGGATCAAGTCCACGACCGGAAACAAGATCAACTTCCAAATCGGTTCGATCCATATATTTTACGAAGGAAAGGATCTGTTTTGTCATTCCGTCAAATCCTATCTTTACGGGTAAGGTAACTAATACACGCATATCCAGCATCCTTTATTACACTCAAATTATATTTATTCATAATTATTAATATATTAAAGAACAGTTCTTATTTATCTAAACATTTGTCGTTTTCATATCTTCATCCACAATTTTATTCCCAGCTCTTTCTTTCAACTACCTTGGCTCGCTTCTTTCAGTCCGTTATGGGCAACCGCATTCAAATCACAAGTCGAGCACCTGTCGAGCTCTTCTTTTGTCACTTTCCCGTCGCGGTAATCGCGGCAGACAGGA
>CAZMAM010000003.1:0-72855 GCA_964564305.1 uncultured Eubacteriales bacterium | reverse complement strand
TCCCCCCATATTACGCTATATTACCTCTGTGAAACTTCCCATTCGCCGTCAAATGAACAGGAATGTTGTTGCCGGAAGAATGATGCATTTTGGACAAACAAAAACGGTTTGGACAATCGTTTTAAGGTTGAACTGTATGTTCACACAATGTTTTACGTTACCTGGCGCACAAAATTACACGGTCAGGCGGTAAATCGGGAAAAAGCCCTTGCAATCGGCCGGAAAATGTGATAAAGTATATGCGGAAAAACGGGCAAAGGGCGTTTAATTGAAGCTCTTCAAGGGCCCTATTGATGATTTATGAAACGGGGTAGTCCTCTGCCAAATGTTCAGCGGCAAGAATACCTGACGACTTCAGGGAGGAAATAACATGGACGCCATACAAACCATAACCGCAGATAATCTTAAGGAAACCGTTCCGGAATTTTCCATTGGAGATACCGTTCGGGTGGAAGTGAAAATTCGCGAAGGCGAAAGAGAACGCCTTCAAGCATACGAAGGCACCGTAATCGCCAGACGCGGCAGCGGCATCACCGAAACATTTACCGTGCGCAGAATTTCTTACGGAGTTGGAGTGGAGCGCGTATTTCCGCTGCATTCCCCGAATGTCGCTTCGGTCAAAGTGGTGCGCCGGGGCAAAATTCGCCGCAGCAAGCTGTATTATCTGCGCGATCGCGTGGGCAAAGCGGCAAAAGTCAAAGAAAGACTGTAAGGCTAAACCTGCAAAAAAGCCGATCGTGGCGAATGAAAAAGTATTTTCGCCATTTAACGGCAGCAAAAATGCGTATTTGGCTCAAGTGTGTTCGCTATGCCGCCAAACAGTAACTCAGCTATTTGATGCGGTTCTCGGGATATTTGACAAAAATCCGCTACGCTTCACGGTCAACCATTTTGACACGGCATATCCGCATCTAATTCAAAACGGGAGTTTGCTCAGAAAAAAGGAGGACGACAACCGTCCTCCCGTTCTGTTTCAGGCACAAACGCCGAAAAACTCGGAAGAAGGCAGAAAACACAATGTCTCAAAAATCGCCTCAAGAACAGACAAAACATACCGGTGTACTGGAAAATGTATACGATTGGGTGGAAATCACCGTTTTGGCACTGGTTCTGGTCGGATTATTGTTTGCTTTTTTCATTCGCATTGTCGGGGTAGACGGAGGATCGATGAACGATACGCTGGCACACGGCGATCGGTTAATACTCACAAAGGCGTTTTATTCACCGCAGCGCGGGGATATTGTGGTCGTGCGTCGCGAAAACGATACGCCGTTAATCAAGCGGGTTATTGCCGTTGGCGGAGACACCATTGAGATCGATCCGAACGATTTTACGGTTATTCTGAACGGGAAAAAACTGAATGAGCCATATGTGCATTATCCGACGCTTCTGTTTGATATGACAGGGCCGGTAACGGTTCCGGACGGGTATGTTTTTATTATGGGAGATCACCGCGATAACTCACACGACAGCCGGAAAAACGATATCGGATTGGTTTCTGCCGATCGGATCTTGGGGAAAGCAGTTTGGAGACTCACACCGTTTTCCACATTCGGCGGCTTATACGACAACATGACATAGGACCGATACCATGGAACAGCAACCGATTCAATGGTTTCCCGGCCATATGGCAAAAGCGCGCCGCCGCCTTTCGGAAGACTTGAAACTGGTGGACATGGTCATTGAAATCGTTGACGCCCGTATTCCGCTAAGCAGCCGCAACCCGGATTTGGACGCGCTCACCTCGGGGAAAATGCGTCTGCTCGCTCTGAGTAAGGCAGATATGGCTGATGACGCCGCCACCCGTCTATGGGTGGCGTATTTTCAACATATGGGTTTTCCGACAATAGCGCTGGATTGCAAAAGCGGTCAGGGCTTTCACCGCGTTGAGCCGATGATAAAATCTCTCATGGAAAAACAGAATGCAAAATGGGCGGCAAAAGGCATGACAGGAAGGGCAATTCACGCTATGGTTGTGGGCATCCCAAATGTCGGAAAATCTTCTTTTATCAATCGCCTAACAACGGGTTTTGGGCATGCCAAAACAGAAAACAGACCCGGGGTAACCAAAGGCAATCAGTGGTTTACCGCGCCCGGAGGAATCCGGTTGCTGGACACTCCCGGTGTATTGTGGCCGAAATTCGAAAATCGCCAAACAGCGCTACATCTGGCGTTTACCGGAGCCATCAACGATCAGATTTTGGACTGCGAGCAGCTTGCCGGTGAATTGCTGGCTCTACTCGCTTCGCGTTACCGGGAATCGGTTATCAAACGCTATAAGCTGGCAGAGCCCTTGCCGACAGACGGATATGAACTTTTACGCATGATCGGCGAAAAACGTGGCATGCGCATGTCCGGCGGCGAAACAGATACCGTCCGGGCCGCCAAAATGGTATTGGAAGAATACCGCAACGGAAAATGCGGGAAAATCACACTGGAATATCCCCCCAAAGAGGAGAATGCCTGAGATGGATACGGCTTTCGACAACCGGTTTCGGAAGGGTATATGCCGCTTATGCGGCGTGGACGAGGCGGGCAGAGGCCCGCTTGCCGGCCCGGTGTGCGCCGCTGCGGTGATTTTGCCCGAAAATTTTTGTCCGGACGGTCTGGATGATTCCAAAAAATTGAGCGAAAAAAAACGGGAAGCCCTCTTCCCCATAATTTGCGAACACGCACTTGGGTGGGCGGTCGCCTACGCCGAAGTGGAAGAGATTGAGCGGTTAAATATTTTGAACGCCACTATGCTGGCCATGAAGCGGGCGGTAGACGGGCTGGACTGTATACCGCAACTGATTTTGGTGGACGGAAATCGATTGCCGCCCGATCTTCCCGCTCCGTCAAAGGCCATTGTGAAAGGAGACGCCCAATCTGCCTCTATTGCCGCGGCTTCTGTTTTGGCAAAAGTGAGCCGGGATCGCCTGATGAGGGAACTAGATCGGCAATATCCCGGGTACGGATTTTCGGCTCATAAAGGATACGGCACAAAGGCGCATATGGAAGCCATTCACCGATACGGTCTGTTGCCCTGTCACCGAAAAAGCTTTATTAAAAAGAGTATGGAAAAAGCCCAATAGAGGCGGTTTGATTATGGCGCAAATTTCAAAAGGCGCTGCGGGTGAAATTATGGCGGCGCGGTTCCTTCGGGAGAAAGGATATACCATTTTGGCGAGCGGATACCGCTCCCGCTTCGGAGAAATCGATATTATCGCCCGGGATCGATCGTATATCGTTTTTGTAGAAGTGAAAACACGGAGTGAAAACACGTATGCCCTGCCTCGAGAGGCAGTAACCGTTCAAAAGCAGCGCCGTCTGTTGCAAACGGCAGCGCTTTATTTGAAAAGCAATCCCTGCCGATTACAGCCGCGCTTCGATGTGGTGGAAGTGTGGACGGATCCTCGATATCCGTTACGACCCAAACAGATCGATCATTTGATCGGCGCATACGAATCCGGAGATTTGCGGCATGCCTTTTAAAGTATTTTCCGTTTAGTTACGATAAGCTATCTTGAAGAATATAAAACTTTAGGAGACGGGATTATGCAATATCACAGCACACGCGACAGCAGGGTCACGGTAACAGCAGCCCGTGCCATCACAATGGGCATCTCCTCTGAAGGAGGACTGTTTGTCCCGGAATATTTTCCCAAACTTTCCTTAGATGAAATCGTTGCGTTACAAAAAGCATCTTATGCCGAACGGGCAACAGCTGTTCTCGCAAAATATCTGACTGATTTCACAACTGAGGAGATCTCCTCCTGTGCCGAAGCGGCCTATTCCAGGCAGCACTTTCGCGCCCGACAACCCGCTCCTCTGCGCCGTTTGGATGCCAATGCTTTTCTGTTGGAACTGTGGCACGGTCCAACATGTGCCTTTAAGGATATGGCGCTTCAAATTTTACCGCATCTGATGCGCCTGTCTGCCGCCAAAACAGCTAACGGAAAAGAAATTGTCATTTTGGTGGCCACATCCGGCGATACCGGAAAAGCCGCCTTAGAAGGATTTAAAGACGCTCCGCACACGCGAATTCTGGTCTTTTATCCCGAGAATGGGGTCAGTCCTATGCAAAAGCGGCAAATGGTCACCCAAGAAGGCAGAAATGTCGGCGTCTGTGCCATACGGGGCAATTTTGATGACGCGCAAACCGGTGTGAAAAAGATTTTTGCCGACCGTGAAATTCAGGATGAGCTGGCCGCCCACAATATGATGTTCTCCAGCGCCAATTCGATTAACTGGGGACGATTGGTTCCGCAAATCGTTTACTATGTCTCCGCTTACTGCGATTTATTAAGCAACGGAGTCATCCGCGCAGGAGATCCCATTAACGTAGCGGTTCCCACCGGAAATTTCGGCAATATTCTGGCAGCTTTTTACGCTTTGAAAATGGGATTGCCCATTAAAACCCTGATCTGCGCTTCCAATCGAAACTGTGTATTGACCGATTTTTTTCAAACCGGAACTTACGATTGCAACCGTGAATTTTACACTACTTCTTCTCCCTCCATGGATATTCTCATTTCATCCAATTTGGAACGCCTGCTGTATGAACTCTCCGGAAGAGACGATTGGGGCATCGGTAAGTTAATGCACAGCCTGGCCTCAACCGGAAAATACACAGTTTCTCCGGCGATAAAAGAGAGCTTAGACGAATATTTCGTTGGCGGAACCTGCGATGAGAAACAAACCATGGCAACCATTCGCGAAGTTTATGATACCCAGAAAATTCTCTGTGACACGCATACGGCAGTCGCCGTAAGTGTTTACCGGGATTATCGTGCACAAACGGGCGATGCTACTCCGACCGTAATCGCATCCACCGCTAATCCGTATAAATTTGCCTCCGGTGTACTCAGGGCACTGCGCGTGGACGATGCGGGCTTGGACGAATTTGAGAAAACAGAGCGGCTTGAGGCAGTCACCGGGGAAACAATTCCCGCCCCGCTTGCCGGATTGCGCTCCAAAAGTCCGCGTTTTACCCAAGTATGCGATATCGGATCCATGCGTTCAACCGTACTGAGCACGCTGGGTATTGGCCGCTGAGGAGGATTTATGGCGCTGTTCGCAATCGCCGATTTGCACCTTTCGCTGGGCTCCGATAAGCCGATGGACGGTTTCCCCGGCTGGAAGGATTATGTCCCCCGGCTGCGCGACAACTGGCTGTCGCGGATCTCACCCGACGATACGGTGGTCATCGCAGGGGATATTTCTTGGGGAATGACGCTGCCGCAGGCGCTGGAGGATTTTCGGTTTCTGCACGCTCTTCCCGGACGAAAAATTTTGCTGAAAGGAAACCACGATTACTGGTGGGAAACCAGACGGAAAATGGATCGGTTCTTTGCAGAAAACGGCCTGACGTCATTAGCCATCGTGCATAACGACTGCTTTGATTTGGGAAACAAAACGGCAGTATGCGGGACACGGGGCTGGTTTTACGATGCGGAAAATGATCAGGACAAAAAAGTTTTGCTCAGGGAAATCGGAAGATTGGAAACCTCTGTTTTGGCAGCCAGATCAAGAGGGCTTACGCCGATTGTTTTTTTGCACTATCCTCCGCTTTTTGCCGGGGAAATTTGCCGGGAAATGATCGATGAGATGCATCGGTTGGATATTACCCGTTGCTATTACGGCCACATTCATGGCAAGGCCATTTCCAAGGCTTTTTGCGGAAATTACGAAGGAATTTCACTGAAACTGATTTCCGGTGACAGCTTGGGATTTTCTCCGCTTTTGATTGAGTAAAAAACAACAGAATAACAGGAAAGAAAACCTATCTATCCCTTGACAAAACAGCATCGAAAACCTATACTGGAGCTGTAAAGTGAACCATCACGTGAGAAAAAGAGCAAATTCACCCAAAGGCCGATTTGGCTATTTTCGGTCTGCCGCAAATGAAACGAACGATGGGTATTTCTTTGAAATGCTCCATTCGCAAATATTGTCAAAGGGCAACACACCTGAAGGGCTGATATCGTCTATATCACACATGAACTGATATGAGTTTGAGCTATGTGAAAATTTTGTTGATTCATTTCATTGAAATTCTTCGATCAAAATGGGGGCGTAACGGTTTCGACGGGGATGGCAACGGCGAAGCAGCGGGCAGCGGGGCAGGTTCGCTTAAAAACCTGACACTTTTCAAAACAAACGACAACAATTCTGTTGCTCTCGCGGCTTAAACTTTAGCTGCGCGTTCCGTCTGAGCGTACCGCGGCTCGGAGTCGGAGCGTCGATTTAGCGGTGAACGTGAACGAAAAGGCGCCGCGTTTTTCGTCATGACTCAGCGGCTACCGTAGGCGGCAGCCTGTTTGCCGGCGACCGCCGAGGGGAATCTCAAAAGACAAACTGCGCCCGGAGAAGCTGCGTCGAAACGATTTTCGGACACGGGTTCAATTCCCGTCGCCTCCACCAAAAGAGCCGCATAAATACAGGGTTTCTCAAGGCTTCGTTTAGAAATTGTGTAGAGTTAGCGGCAAAAAATTGCCCTCCGGCAATGGCGTAAAGCCGTACCGGAGGGTGTCTTCATATTCCGTATTTAACCCGCAAACGAGTGATTTTTTCGATAAACGGTTCGGCGGCAAACCAAAGAAACAAAGCGGTGGCGATCGCATGCACCAAATCCATGGGAAATCCGGTGAGAACGGATGCAAGCAAGATAGATGCATTCAGCGATTCTCCGCCCCAGATGAGTGCGGAAACCGGGTTCATAATCCCGCCGTACAGCAAAGCGGCAATCGCGCCGAATACACAAAGAGAGGCTCGCGTTCGCTTGAGCATGCCGCTCTCAAACAATAACCCCGCAAGAAGTCCGCAAAGTCCCATGGCCGCCATCTGCCACGGAGTCCACGGCCCTTGCGAAAAGAAGAGATTCGAGACAAGCATGGTCACCGCACCCACCAGAAAACCGCTTCCGCCTCCGAGCGCGGCGCCCGCAACTATCGTGAGCGCGAGTACCGGCTTACACTCCGGCAGCATGAAAAAGGCAATTCTTCCCGCAACTCCGATGGCGCATAACGTAGCCAACAGCGTCAGTTCCCGGGCAGGCGGACGCCGTTTCTCAAAACGAATGAAAAACGGCAGCATACATTCCACAAGCACTGCGAGTGAAACCAAATAATACGGTTTACTGCCCGGAATGACAAACCCTATCGCCAGCGTAGGCGGTACCAAAAGCAGCGGCAAAAGCGAAAGCCGCTTTGTCCGCTTGGGTAAATCGGCGCACGACAAACGCTCCGCCTGTTTCCCGCGCCCCAAGCACACAGCAAGACAGACAAGGGAAAGCAGAAAAAGCGCGATGATGCCGAGTTCAAGTCCGCCCTCCGCAGTGATACCGCCCGATGTCAACAAAGCGGAAAGATCGGATTTCGCGGCAGCAACCAGCATCAGCGCAAGCGCAGCGGCTCCCGATAGCACGGCTCCGATTTTGCGCGCCCTGGATAATTTCGGCGGTGGCGCGGCATGAGGCGCCCCGTCGCTTTGATCTTGTACCCGTGTAGCAGGCGGGGAAGAGGTCTCACGGGGAGGTAATGACAGTTCGGCGCGCAGGTCATCCACGGTGACGGCTCGGCAAAGTCCCCGACACATACGGCTGACCTCCGTGGTATAAAAGGTGTTTTCGGCAAAAAATTCCGCCGGATCCCCTTCGCCGGTGAGCGATCCGTCACACAGCAAAGCGCAGTAATCGGCGTTTTCGCTGCAAAAGGTCACATCGTGGCTGACCGCCACTATCGCGATGCCCCGATGTTTGAGCAAACACAACACCCCGGCCAATGCCGCTCGGCCCGCCTCGTCCAGCGATACTGTGGGCTCATCCAGCAGCAAAATCTTCGGATCGCGCAGCATCAGCTTGGCAATCGCCAGGCGCTGCCGTTCTCCGCCGGAAAGATCGTACGGGTGACGGTCGTAGAGCGAAACCAAATCAAACGTCAAAGCTGTCTGCTCTATCTTGCGCTTCAATTCGTCACCGGAAGGCGAATCCTCACCTAGGCCGTCCTCCAATTCCTCTTTAACGGTTCGGCGGATAAACAGAGTGCGTACGTCCTGAGGAAGCAGACCGACAGACCCTTCGGTGATAATGTCTCCGCAACGCGGAGTCAGCAGCCCCGCAATCAGCTTCAGCGCGGTGGATTTTCCCGCCCCGTTTGCTCCCATAATACAAAAAAGTTCCCCGCCCCGTGCCGAAAACGTGAAATTTTTCAGCACATCTTCGGCCTGCGGATAAGAAAACCACACGCCGTTCACGCTGACCAGAACATCCCCGGCTCGTACCGGCGCCGACTTTCGAATGGGCTGAAGCGGCCGACGATCGGATATGTTTTTGAGTAACGCGCGTCCTTCCCCCACCGTCAGCGGGATCGGATCATCCCGTAATTCTTCGGCCTCCCCCGCCGCTTCCCAGAGCTGAACCGCCGCGGGCATCGCCGATAGATAACGCGAACGGGTGCGCACAAGGAACTCTGCCACCTCTCTGGGAGTTCCGCTCACCGCTAATTCGCCTTTTTCCAAATAATAAGCGGACGTAGCCAGCGGTAGTACCTCTTCCAGGCGGTGTTCACAAAGCAGCACCGTCACGCCAAGTTCGCGATGCACCGTTTGCAGCAAATGGAAAAATTCTCCCGCCGCCACCGGATCCAGCCCCGCGGAAGGCTCGTCAAGCAGCAGCAATTCCGGCTGCATCACCAAAGCGGAGGCAAGATTCACCATTTGTTTCTGCCCGCCGGAAAGTTCCGAAACGGGACGGTTCAGCCAACGGTCCATTCCGAAAAACGCGGCCATTTCATATACCTTTCGGCGAATGAATCCGGTTTCTTCTCCCAGTGATTCCGGCCCGAACGCGAGTTCGTGCCAAACTTTGTCGGTTACCAACCAATTGTCGGGCGACTGACCGACATATCCGATTTTTGCCGCTGCCTCCCGCGGTGAAAGGGAAGACAGAGGCTGACCGTCAAACAGCACCTCACCTGAACGCTCGCCAAAAGGAGTTAACGAAGGCTTGAGATGAGCCAGCAAAGTGGATTTTCCCCCGCCGGACGGACCGAAGAGTACCGCGAAATCCCCCTCTTTTAATTCGAAGGAGACATTCACAAGCGCATTCTTAACCCCGCCCGAATAGCGAAAAGTCAAATTATCCACGCGCACGGTTTGCAATCCGCATTCCTCCCCTTCCCGCCATCGGACACAGGCACATGAGCAAATAAACAGAACAGAGCAGCGCGGTGTACGGCGTAAACACCCCGGATACCTCCGGGTAACAGTGGAAAGTCATGCCCCCGGCGACCGAACCGCCCAGCAAAATCAAGGCGCAAAGACCAAGAAAAGCGAGACGCACCCCATCCGATTCGGAAAATCGAAACGGAGAAAAAGCGGTTCTCCCCGGAAGCCCGTACCCGCGCGCCTTCATACTGTTCGCCGTTTCCACCGCATTTTCCAACGACCATGTCACAACGCCAGAGAAGCAGGCGACAAGCCATTTTATCCGCCGTACCGGCCCTTTTTTCACAAGAGAACGGCCAAGTCCTTCCTGCGCCGAACGCACTTCCCGAAATCGATTGACAAAACGCGGCACAAAACGCAAAGCCATACTCAGCAGCAGCGAAAGAGCAGGGGCAATTCTGCCGAACAGATACACGATTTTATCGGTGGTCATCACCGCCGTAAGACACGCAAACCACATCAGTACCGACGCCAGCGTACAACCCGCCGAAAGCCCATACAAAATGCTCTCCAGCGTTAACGGATTTCCGGTTGGAAAAAAGGCGAGTACCGTAACGCCTTGATGACTGAAAAGCGGATTGACCGCTGCCGTCAGCAACAGCGCTGGCAGAGCCACACTCAGCGCAAAGCGCGCTCCTTTTCTCCCGTTTAGGCAAATAAGAAGCAAAATGGCGCCAAGCAGAGAGACCGCTTCGCTTACCGGATGGGATAACGTCATGGAAAAGCCCAGAACCAGCGCAAAATACACCGCTGTGGGCAGCGGATGCCACCCGTAAAACGCTCCCAACGGCCTCACTCCCTTCTTTTCGCTTTATGACAATTTATGGCAACGCAAAGTAATTAAGGCAACGCCGCACAAAGACCGGGTCTGCATGCAATGGCTGCCCAACGGCCGGGCGTCTTTTGCGTAATCTATTACAAAAATCTGTGCAAATACCCAAAGGTTTCCCAGCGGATTTTGTTTTCTCCGGCGAGAAATCCGCTCCCGTTTTACGCACAAAAATCTTTATGCCATATCGCCTTAATTTAAAGCCGACGCTCCGCCGATATCGCTGCCGAGTTCGCAGGTATAGCGGAACTGAATCTCATCTCCGTCTTTCAGCTCATACAGGCTGCAGCCGTAATTGGGAAACCAGCCGTTGACCTCATACATCCAGCCGGACAATTCTCCGCAATCGAATTCATAGAGATTGCCGATTCCTTCCACATAAGTCGAGCCGTACACCGGAGTAAATGAAGCTTCAAGCGGTATACCCTGTTCCCGGCAGACCCGCTGCAACACGGACCAGACGCTCTCTCCCTGCTGAAAGCGACACTCCAAGCGGGACAAAATCACCCCGTTTTCCGGTAAAACGGCGAGCTTGGCCTCATTCAAATCCGCTAAATGGGAAAAAATGCTCGCGCACTCAATACTGAGCATACAAGTGAGCATTCCGGTCTCTGTCGGATCGGCGACAGCATCGGTCCCTTGGGACGGAACGGTCGCCAACTGTATATCGGAGCCGGAAGGCGGATTTTGATACGCATCGGGCGTCACGGTTTCCGCAGACGCCGTCGGCAGCGCCGTGGGGCGCGTAATATTCGGTGCCGCAGTAAAGCCCATTTGCGGCACCACTCTCAGAGCGCCGTCTCGATCGGTCACCGAAAGATGCACGGTACTTCCCTGACCGGATTGAGTCACCGATGCCGTTGAGAGCGCCGCTATGCCGTTTGCCCGGGCTATCCCGACAGAAGCGCTCTGGACATTCCACCGCACCGGAAGGGTCAAGGACAACAGCGGAGAAAAAGGCAGCGGAGAAGTATCCGAAAAGCGTACGGTCAAGCTGCTTTCGCCAACTCCCTCCACCGTCACGCCAAGCGATAAGGAAGCGTCATTCGGAATATCCGCACCAAACAGCGTCCACTCAAAAGAAACTCCGTTCGAATTCCCCGTCATCACCGCCACACCGTTTTGCTCCCGCAAGGCGGCTACCGTTTCGACCGAAACAATGCCATCATCCGCAAGCGGCCTGCGCCCGCCAAATGTTACGGGCGCGGCGCAAGCGGTAAGCAGCGACAAAATCAGCAAAAGACAAAGCAGCTTGCGTTTCATTTTGCCGCCTCCCCAACCGTCACCGTACCATCCTTGGTTCTCAAGCTTCCGTTGGCCATGGAAAGACTCTCCTTTTCATCGGAAGCCGCGAACACCGCATCCGAAAAAGTGAGCGCACTGCCTCCCGTTTGTCCCGGAACAGAAGCAAAACGAAGCGTAAAGAGCACCGCATCCCGAGCGGGGAGCGAAGCGGAATTGAACGAATAAGATAAAGCGGTATCCAAATACAGCAGCGTGATTTTTCCGGTTTGATTACAACGGTCCGGATTGACCTGCCATGTGGGAATCTGCCTGCCCTGCGCAGAAGCCACCGTCACTTCCCCCGAATCTACTCCGAGAAAACGAAGCCGGGTGTTATCAAAAAGAATTTCCGCGCTCGCCGCAGGATATACCGCATCGCCCAAAGAAGAGAGTGTCACCGGAACCGCTATTTCTCCTTCTCCCCGGACATCCGCAATGCTCAAAGTCGGCGTATTCGGACGAAAAAATATCCAAAGAATCCAAGCCGCCAAGATCAAGAGCAAAAGAAGCGTCGCGCCGATAATCAGCGCGGTACGTTTTTTCCGGCTCACCGTCCCTCACCTGCCGTTTGCAGAATATCGAACGGCTCGCCGTCCACCATATAGGCGGCAATGCCCAGCGCATCGAAGGTGTTGATTCGCGCATCGCCGTTCACATTCAGGCGCAGCACTTCCTGAGGAGACGGAGCATCCCCCACGCGTAACCAAGCGTTTACAGCGATCAGCACATCCTGTGCATTGATGCGCCCGTCGCTGTTTGCGTCCCCGAAAGCAAATGCGTTGCCGCCCCCGGAAACCGTGTAATGCGAAGGATCTGTGAAGGCGGAAAGTTCAGCGGATACAGGAGCCATGCACACAAAAGTAATCACCCCGTTTTGCTCGCTGAGCAGCGCGTTACAGGAAAAATCGGCCAGCAGCGCTCCGCCGTAAAAATTCAATGCATCTCCCTCACTTGCGCCGGTTACCGCCACGGCTACCGCCTGCCAATCCTCCGGAATCAAATCAACCCCGTCCCCCGCGTACAGCCGTTTGGCGGTAAAAGAGAATCCCTGTATTAAGCTAACCTCGGCATACGCCTCGGAAATATCCGCCGTTTCCATAGCGCCGTCCTCACCCTGATGAGCGGATCGCTTTAAAGTAAGGCCGGAAAGTTCAAAGCGCAGGCGCTGCCCGTCCGAGAATGCTTGTTCCGGTGAAAAAGTAATTTGAAAAAGCGGAATCGGCTTATCCTCCCCGAAAATGGAAATTTCACTTTCTCCGCTCGGATCAAAATAAACAAACCGCAATTGATGCGTCTGCGGCTCCACCGCATACGAAAGCTGTCCGCCGCCCAAACGGTCGCCGGACTTCATGCCGGTCACATTCACCCCGGCCGGCAGACGAATGACGCCGTCAATCAGTTTTACGCCCGACATAAATCCGGAAAGGAACACTGTGGCGGAAAAAACTGCCCCCACCCGGTTCTCCGCTTGCACCGGCATAGACAAAAAAGCGGTAAGACGGAATTCATCGGAAGGCGGAGTGTCCGCGCCGGACATGTCGTACAGAGCCGGGCGCGCATTTACCCAACGGTCATACGCAACCAGTGCCAGACACCCCTGCTCACTCGCCATCAGGTTGGCGCCGGTACCGGCGGTATGGGAAAACATTCCCTCGTTCTCATCAAAAAACGTGAGTAATGCCGAAACCGCGCTGCCTCCGGATTTCACCAGCCGCGAATCATTTTGCGGATCGATTCCCCACGCTGTGGCGGCAATAATCACCTGCGCAATACTTTCGGCGTTCACCGTACCCCAAGAAGAATACCCGCCCGATTCCCGCTGCAGTTCGGAAAGGCAGGCAAAGCCCTTTTCCGCCGCCACCTGAACCTCATTGCGCGCGGCATACGAACTCAGCGCCTGAAGCGCCATTGCCGTCATATCCGGGTCGGCCCCGAAACCGGAAAGCGACCATCCGCCATCCTCCGATTGCGCGGAGAGAATCGTGCGCAAACAGGCCTCCTTAGCTTCATCATATCCTTCAACCTGCCCTGAATTCAGGGCAATCAGCGCAAAAATAGGGCCGTTAATGCCCTGTGCGTTCACAAATTCCGAATCGCGTAACGGAGACAGCAAATTGACGCCGTTAAAATCGGAGGGATCCTCTCCGATAGCTGTCAGCGCTAGGATGACCCGGGAATTTTCGGTAGACTTGACCGGGTGCAGCCGCCCGTCTTCCGAAACATTTTCGCGAACAGCGGCACCGAGGGAACGTAAGTACCCCTCAAAATATGCATGCCCCGCCGGATAATATCCTCCGCGGGAAAGAGCAATCACCGTCCATTCCCCACCGGTGGAACTCATTACCGGCGCGGGAACTTTTCCGGCCAATGCGGCCATAGCGGTGTGCAATGCGGCGGACGCCTGCCGGTTCGGCTGCGCGGGCTGCGTAAAGAGCGCAGCGGCACGCGCCACTTCATCCCCTCCCGCATCTAACCGAGCGAGGATACCGAGGGCTTCCCGTTTTGCCGCCGTATCGCCGCTTTCGGCTATGAGACGGTACACTTCAGACCGGTCGGCCGCCGAAAAATAGGCCGCGGCACCGAATCCGTCCTCGCAGCCGAGATCCGCCCCGTACCCGGCAAGGGTAAACTGCCAGCGCACCACAGCACGGTTTTTCAAACTTTGTGCGCTCATGCTTTCCGAAATAAAGCGGTGATCGACACTCACCATCCAACCGCTTTGCGCGGTATAATCAAATTCTCCGAGCCAGTCATCGGTATTTTTCGGAAAATCCTCCCGCATTCCCGCTTGAAGAAGAACTTCGGGAAGGCGCACTTCATCGGTGTCTATCCCCTGTACGGCGCTGAGATACCCGCTTTTTTGCCAGCTACCGGTGATTTTGGCCTTAAGGCCGTAATCCGTCAGCATAGCGTGTGTCAGTGCGGCAACCGTCACCGTTTCGGCGGTGTACGGCCCGTCTCCCACAGCAGAAAGAAGATCGTTGATTTCGTCCAATGTGTAAGCGGTGGGTTCAACATAAAACCCCTGACCCAATGTGAGCCCTTCGAGCGAAATCACCGCCGTAAAATTTTCTTCGCCCCGAGCGGCAAACGGTACCGCACTCAGAATAACCGAAATACAAAGCAGCACACAAAACAGCCGAGCCCCTGTTTTCACAGCGCACTTCCCCTTTACTCCGCAAAAAGCCCTTCTGCGAACGCCGGATAACGGCGGAACGCAAAAGGGCAGTCGGAGAAAAAGGGCATAAGGTCAACCCGATGCCGATGTTTTCACCCGGCTGTACGTTCCTCGCCCGTTCGTAACGGCCGTTCTCAGACATCGGCAGGTCTCCTGGCTAAAGGAGCAGTCACAGCAAAACACCCCGCGACTTCGGACGGGCACCTTCTCAGGCGTTACACCCAATGGCTGCGAGCTTTTGCCCGCGCGCCCGCCGCTTGACTCCTAACACAGTAATGGCGGTTGTTCCGGATTCACACCGGGTTCCCTTTTCATTTCCGCGCACAATGGCGGAAAACCGACGGCTTTTTCTATGCGGTTTTTACGGGAATATTTTACCCAAAAGGCGAGCATCTGTCAAGGGTATACAGTGCTCGGGTTCTACTCCAAATCTTTAAAGGAAATCGGAAATTTCAGGAAGCGCCTGTCTTTCTTTTTGTGTGGAAATGTGGTATACTGAGCGACGGATTCCGACAGGAGGATAAAAATAATGAAGTATGTCGTTTTACTTTGTGACGGAATGGCGGATTTACCCTGTGACGCGCTAAACGGAAAAACGCCGATGGAAGCGGCGCACAAACCGACCATGGACGCGCTTGCCGCTCAATCGGAAGTCGGCATGGCCAAAACAATACCCGATGAACTGCCGCCGGGCAGCGACGTTGCCAATCTCTCCGTGCTGGGATACGATCCCGCCGACTGTTACACCGGGCGCTCCCCTTTGGAAGCGGCAAATATCGGCATCGATCTTAAAGAGAACGATCTGGCTCTACGGTGCAATTTTGTCACCTTAACCGATGACGAACCTTTTAAGCAAAAAAAGATGGTCGACTATTGCGCCGGAGATATTCATACCGAGGAAGCCAGTGTTCTCATACAAACATTGCAAAGCGATTTTGGCGGAGGAGACTTTGATTTTTACACGGGTACCGCCTACCGTCACTGCGCTGTCTGGCATAGCAAGCCGGAATCTGTCGGGCCGCTTACGCCCCCACACGATATCAGCGGAAAAGAAATCGGGAAATATCTGCCCGTGTGCGAAACGCTGAACACAATGATGACAAAAAGTTTTGAAATTTTGCAACATCATCCCGTCAACGAAGAACGGAGAAAAGCGGGGCTGCATCCGGCAAATTCCATTTGGCTGTGGGGTCAGGGAACACGGCCGAAATTGGAGAATTTCACCGCCCGATTCGGCCTGAAAGGCGCGATGATTTCCGCAGTGGATCTCTTGAAAGGCATCGCCCGGTTAAACGGCATGACGGTATGCGAGGTAGAAGGCGCCACCGGGTATATCGATACCAACTTCAAAGGCAAAATGCTGGCGGCTGCCGATGCCTTGACCAACGGGCACGACCTGGCCTATATTCACTTGGAAGCTCCGGACGAATGCGGACACCGGGGTGAGGCGGAAAACAAAGTCAAAGCGATTGAGCACATCGACCGTTTGATTCTCACCCCTCTTCTGCCCAAATTAGAGGCATTAGGGCCATATGCAATTCTCATTTGTCCGGATCATCCCACACCCCTGACGCTTCGCACCCACACGCGAGATCCGATTCCTTTTCTGATTTACCATAGCGACCGGAAAACAAACGGTGTGCCGTTGTTCACCGAATCCGCTGCCGCGTCAACCGGAATTTTTCTCCCGCAGGGCAAATTGCTCATGCGGCGTTTAACCGGGCACTAAGCCGAACACGAAAAGACCAAAATAAAGCGAAACAAGCGGTGCGAATGAATTTTCCGTGCCGCTTGCTGCCTGTTTTATTTTCTCTTTTCTCGGCCCACGATCGGGGCGGCAACCGCAATCATTTTTGCGCATTACGCTTCATCAAATCCGTTTGGATTTTGTTGCTGCCAGCGCCAGGAATCGCGGCACATATCTTCCAAATTCAGCTGAGCCTGCCAGCCCAGCAATTCTCTTGCCCGGGACGGATCGGAATAGCAGGTGGCGATATCCCCGGGTCGGCGGTCAACCACACGGTAAGGTACAGAGACACTGTTTACCCGCTGAAAAGTATGAACGATATCCATGACACTGTAACCGGTACCGGTTCCCAGATTAATCGGTATGGCGCCGGTATGAAACAGCGCGTACGATACCGCCGCCACATGCCCACGGGCAAGATCCACCACATGAATATAATCCCGAACGCCTGTGCCGTCCGGCGTATCGTAATCGTTGCCAAAGACAGAAAGCTGCGGAAGCTTGCCGATAGCGACCTGAGCAACATACGGCATCAGGTTATTGGGAATTCCGTTGGGGTCTTCCCCGATTTTTCCGCTGGCATGCGCGCCGATCGGATTAAAATATCTGAGAAGTACCGCTCCGAACTCTTTTTGAGAAACACAGATATCTTTGAGAATTTCTTCAATAATATATTTGGTTCGTCCGTAAGGATTGGTCACCCCTCCCGTGGGCATATCTTCCCGAAGCGGGGAGGGATTATTTAGCCCGTAAACGGTGGCGGAAGAACTGAAAATGATTTTATTACACCCCGCTTGCCGCATCACGCGCAATAAAGCCAAGGTGCCATAAACATTGTTTTCGTAATATTCCAGTGGCTTTTGTACCGATTCTCCCACCGCCTTCAAACCCGCGAAATGAATCACCGCCTCGATTTCATGACGCTGAAACACGGTTTGCATGGCAGCCGTATCGCGGATATCGCAGGTGTATGACGGAAAATCCTTACCGGAAAGTTCCTTTACTCTTTGCAGCGCCTGCGGTTTGCTGTTGTAAAAATTATCCGCCACCACAATGTCGTAACCGGCGGCAAGCATTTCCACGCAAGTATGCGAACCGATATAACCCGCGCCTCCCGTAATAAGTATTGCCATTTTGCATTCCCCCGTGTATAATAGATTTGCAATTTTATTATACGCTTATTGTTCGCAGTGTGCAACCGTTTTTAAGGATGTGACCGTATGCAAAAACCGATATTGGTCGTGATGGCTGCCGGTATGGGCAGCCGCTTCGGCGGATTAAAACAAATTTCACCCATCGGTCCGAACGGGGAAAAGCTCATTGAATATTCCGTGTACGACGCGATACAGGCGGGGTTCGGCAAAGTCGTATTTATTATTAAACACGCCATAGAAGAGGATTTCAGAGAACAAATCGGCCAGAAATTGGAAAAAATCCTGCCGGTTGAATATGTCTTCCAGGAATTAAACCGTTTACCCGGCGGTTTTCCGGTTCCCCAAAACCGGGTGAAGCCATGGGGTACCGGCCATGCCGTCAGCTGCTGCACGGGTGTTGTTCACGAGCCGTTCGCTGTCATCAACGCCGACGATTATTACGGCGCGCAGTGCTTTTCTCTGCTCGCGGATTTTCTCAAAAACGCAGATACGCAAAAATGCCAAACGGAGCATTTGGCAATGGTGGGCTATGTTTTGGAAAACACGCTGACCGATAACGGCTATGTTTCCCGCGGTGTGTGCGAGACCGACGCCAACGGCATGCTCACCGCCATTACCGAACGAACGCATATCCAAAAAAATAACGGCAATGTTGTTTACACCGAAAATGAAGGAAAAACTTGGAATACACTGCCAAAAGATGCACAGGTTTCCATGAACTGCTGGGGATTTCCAGCGTCGGTTCTCCCGCAGTTTGAGGAGTTGTTTGTGCGCTTTTTGGAAAATCTTTCGGGCGAGCAAGCGGTGAAAGCCGAATTTTACCTGCCCTTTGCGGTGGATTCGCTGATGCAAGCCGGAAAGGCAGACGTCAAAGTTCTGCACACGCAAGACAAATGGTACGGCATGACCTATCGGGAAGATCTTGCCGAAGTAACCCGTGCAATCGCGCGCATGACAAACGAGGGACGATATCCCGCCCCTCTGTGGCCATCGGTATGAATATCTGGGAAATGCTGTTGCTGGCGGTTGGGCTGGCCATGGATGCTTTTGCAGCGGCCATTTGCAAAGGCTTGACCCTGCGCCGCCCCACCGTACCGCAGGCACTGACCGTCGGGCTGTTTTTCGGTGGATTTCAGGCGCTGATGCCTTTTCTGGGCTGGCTTCTGGGGCGTCAGTTCGAAGCGGCCATTTCCGCTTTTGACCACTGGGTGGTCTTCATTCTTCTCACCCTCATCGGCGGAAAAATGATCTGGGAAGCGTTTCACCCCGAAAACATCAAGGGCGAGGCCGGGGACAAATTGCACTTGCGGGAATTATTGATGCTCTCGGTGGCCACATCTATCGACGCGCTGGCGGCGGGAATTACTTTTGCTTTGGTGCCAAACACCAATGTTCCCCTGAGCATTGCTCTGATCGGGCTGATTACTTTTGCGCTTTCCTCTATTGGAGTCATGCTGGGCAGCACCTTGGGCAGGCGCTTTGAAAAAGGCGCGTCCATAGCCGGAGGGGTCATTTTAATATTGATCGGAATCAAAACCGTTTGCGATCATCTGTTTGAGCGGTAACGGGAGGGAAACATATGGACTGGATGCATTTTCAAAGCGGCAGCGATATTCGCGGCGTGGCAACTGACGGAACGGGCGAGCCGCTTGATCTGACCGATGACGCAGTGGAAACCATGGCGAGGGCTTTTGCGCTATGGCTTAACGAGAAAACAGGCAAACCGGTTTCCGAGCTGAAAATTTCGCTGGGCAGAGACTGCCGTCTGTCCGGGCCCCGGCTCGCCGATGCGGTCATGCGCGCGCTGACAGGGATGGGCGTGACCGTGTATTACGGTGAACTTTGCACCACGCCGGCCATGTTTTTTTCCACACTTGAAATCCCCACCGACGGCGCAATAATGATTACCGCAAGCCATCACCCCCGTCAGCGAAACGGACTGAAGTTTTTCACTCCGTCGGGAGGCCTTGAAAAACAGGATATCTGCGAAATCCTCCGGGTCTGTGCTCAAGGCGCCGCATTAACGCCGAAAAAAGGATCGGTTCAAAGGACAGAACTGCTATCTCGCTATGCCGCCCGCTTAAGGAAAATGATTCTCAACGGTATCGCCGGCGCCCAAACGAATTATCCGCTTGCCGGATTTCACATTGTGGTGGACGCTGGGAACGGAGTGGGCGGTTTTTACGCCACCGATGTGCTTGCCCCGCTGGGTGCGGATATTTCGGGAAGCCGATTCTTAAACCCGGACGGAAACTTTCCGAATCATATTCCCAATCCCGAAAATGAACAAGCCATGGCTTCTGTCTGCGAAGCGACCGTAACCGCTCATGCAGATTTGGGGGTTATTTTCGATACCGATGTGGATCGCGCGGGATGTGTAGGCAAAGACGGAAAGGAAATTAACCGCAACCGGCTGATTGCCCTTGCCGCCGCCATGGCCATGGGATATCCCGATCACCCGGTTCCCGGCGTAATCGTCACCGATTCCGTCACTTCCGACGGATTAAAAATTTTTATCGAACAGACCTTGGGCGGAACTCATCGCCGCTTTAAACGGGGTTATAAAAACGTGATTAACGAAGCCATCCGTTTGAACCGGGAAGGACAGTATACGCCTTTGGCGATTGAAACTTCCGGCCATGCCGCGCTGAAAGAAAATTATTTTCTGGACGATGGAGCGTATCTAATCACCCGATTGATTATTCTGACCGCCAACTTGCGCAAAGAGGGAAAATCCCCGGAGGATCTGATTGCTTCGCTTGCCGAACCGGCGGAAGAAAAAGAATTGCGCTTTCCCATCACCGCTCCGGATTTTGCCGATTACGGCAACCGGGTTCTGCGGGAACTGGAATTCTACGCCAAGCAACAGGGCTGGCATGTGGCGGACGACAGCTGTGAAGGGGTTCGCATTTCGTTTGACGAACAAAACGGCGACGGCTGGGCGCTGCTTCGGCTGTCCGTGCACGATCCCGTAATGCCGATGAATATCGAAAGCAATCAAAAAAACGGTTGCAGACACATAGCGCAGGCGTTTGCGCCGTTCATGAACCGATGCGATTCGCTAAATGTGCGCGAATTGGAAGCTTTTTTGGGTGAACACAAATGAACGAATGGACAGAACTTTCCCTGACGGTGCGCGCGGAAGATACCGAGAAAGCGACAGCCATAGCCGGTATGACGACATCGCTCGGGCTGTACATTGAGGATTACCGCGACTTGGAAAAAGACGCACTCGCGATAGCGCACAGCGATCTCCTTGATCCGTCCCTTACCCAAAAAGATCGCCGGCACAGCGTGATTCATTTGTATTTTTCCCCTGAGGATAACCTCGCCAAGGCAGCAGCTTTTCTGCAAGATCATTTTCTTGCCGCGGGAATCCCCGTTGAATCGTATACTGCGCCCGTTCGGGAAGAAGACTGGGCAAACAGCTGGAAGCAATATTTTAAGCCGATTCCGATAGGCAAAAAACTTTGGATTTGCCCCACATGGGAAACCGTCCCGCCTCCCGAAGGGCGGATACTGCTGACTATCGATCCCGGGATGGCGTTTGGAACGGGCACGCACGAAACCACACGTATGGTTTTGGAAGAATTGGAGAATCGTATCACCCCGCGCAGCGATATGCTGGATATCGGGTGCGGAAGCGGCATTCTCTCTATTGCATCGCTGCTGCTGGGCGCCAATTCCGCATATGCGACGGATATTGACCCGCTCAGTGTAAAAACCGCGCGGGAAAACGGAAAACGGTGCGGATTTGCACCGCCGAAATACACCGTTGTGCAGAGCAATCTCGCAAGCGGAGTAACCGGCTCTTTTGATGTGATTGCGGCAAATATTGTGGCGGACGCCATTATCGCCCTCGCACCCGATGTGTTTCCGCTGCTCAAGCCAAACGGACTTTTCATTGTTTCCGGAATCATTCAAGCGCGAGAAAACGATGTCCGGCAGGCGGTCGGTCACCTCGGTTTTCATACGGAGCACCGAAGGGAACTGCGCGAATGGGTCTGTCTCGCCATGACCCGTTAAATACAAAACTCGGTAAAAGGTGTTGCTTTTGAGCGGAAAACTGACGGTGGTCGGCACACCGATAGGAAATCTCGCCGATTTGACTCCCCGTGCCGGAGAGGCGCTGAAAAACAGTGATTTTGTTGCGGCGGAGGACACCCGGGTAAGCTTAAAATTGCTCAATTATCTGAAAATTAAAAGGCCCCTGATCAGTTATCATGAGCACAACAAACGGGAACAGGGAATGCGTATCTGCGAGCGTATTTTGGCGGGAGAAACCTGCGCCTTAGTCACCGACGCCGGTATGCCCGCGATATCCGATCCGGGGGCGGATTTGGTGCGAATGTGCCGCGAAAAAGACATTCCGGTGGTATGCGCACCGGGGCCGACCGCGCTGACCACGGCCTTGGCAATTTCCGGAATGCCCTGCAGGCGATTTGTGTTTGAAGGATTTTTACCGACCGGAAAAGAACGGATAAATCGCCTGAAAGCCTTGCAAACGGAAGAAAGAACCATCGTGCTGTACGAAGCGCCGCACCGCCTGCAAACCACGTTGCGGGAATTAACGAATTATTTGGGAGACCGGCCTGCGGCGCTTTGCCGGGAACTGACCAAACGGCACGAAGAGGTGCTGCTCACCGACCTTGCCCAGGCTTGCACACACTATGCGTGCGAGCCGCCGCGCGGAGAATTTGTTCTAATCATCGGCGGAACGCAATTTTCGCCTAAGTCGGTAACCCCGCTAAAAGCGGCGGAATCGGCCAAAATATATCTCTCGAAAGGATTTTCCAAAAGTGAGGCCGCCCGACTGGCCGCCGCCGAAACCGGCGTTAAAAAAAGCGAAATTTACCGCTTACTGATAGAAGGAGAAAAGCCATGACCATTTTGGTGTTATCCGACAGTCACGGCCATACCGAAGCGATTCGTCAGGCGATTTTACGGCAACCGAAGGCGCAAGCAATCATCCATTTGGGCGACGGCGTTCGGGACGCGGAGAGCGCGCAACGGATGTTCCCACAGCTACTCTTTTACACGGTACGCGGAAACTGCGATTTTCAGGAGGATTATCCGCTGTTTTCCCTGCTGCCCACCACCGCCGGACCCCTGTACCTGACTCACGGCTGGGCGGAACATGTAAAATCCTCTTACCTGTCTCTTTATGCCGCAGCCGCACAGCACCGCGCTGTGGCGGCGCTTTTCGGGCACACACATTCCCCGCTTATTCAGTACTGCAATGGGATGCTTCTGTTTAACCCGGGAAGCGTGGGCGGATATGACGGAAGTTACGGAATTTTGGAAATTGAGAAAAATACCGTTACGCCCTATATTCTTCATCTACCGTGATAGGCTTCTTCGCAAATCACGGCAAATCATCAGTCTAGGATAGGGATGCGAAAGGCGCACACCGCGTAAATGTGGATATTTCGTTCACGGTTTTTGATAAAACCCGATTCTGCCGCTTTGGCGGCATAAGCGAGCGGACCATCATCAAGGGGGAAAAAACATGCCCGAACTGTACTACAAGGATGCGCAAAAATTGGGGCAAAAAGAATTTCGTGCCTGTACCTTTCGCGGAGAATACCCGTATCTTCCCGCGCTTGGCGATTTTATTCCCGATGAGCAGCTCCATCATGGAAACGACCTGGGCCTGATTCAAATTCCCATGGACTTTATCGTCGGAACCTGTACCGGTGCCCGATCCACTGCCTTTGCCCGCAATTTTATGCCGCTTTTGGAAGAAGACACAGAATTTGCGGTGAAGTGGAAAGCTCTTTGCGATTCGCATTTGGCCGAAGGCATCCGCGATCCAATTAAAGCGTACGAATACATGAATCGCTATTATGTTCAGGAAGGAAATAAGCGGGTAAGCGTACTGAAATTTTTCGGCGCGTATAACATTGACGCGCATGTTGTTCGCATACTCCCGGAGCAAAACGGCTCTAGGGAAGTGGAGATGTACAACGAGTTTCTCGCGTTCAACCGGTGCAGCGGCATCAACAACATTGAATTTACCAAACCGGGCAGTTACGTGCGCCTACAGGAATTGCTGGGGAAGGCGCCGGATGAAATCTGGTCGGAAGAAGAACGCCGCGATTTTTCCAGCGCATACAGCTATTTTCGACAGGATTACGAGAGCGTCGGCGGAGAAAAACTGAGCACCACCGTAGGGGACGCTCTGCTGACTTTTATTCAAATTTACGGATATTCCGCCTTGCAAAACCGGGAAGCAACCAAAGATAAAATCGCCAAAATGTGGGAGGAAATTGCCCTGCAGCAGCAGGAAGAACCGATAGAGGTCAAGCTGGATCCCTCGGAGAAAAAACCAGGGCTGCTCTCCAAAATGTTTTCTTCCTCCGAAAAAAAAGAGATGCGGGTCGCTTTTATTCACGACAAAGACCCGTCTACTTCCGGTTGGACAAAAGGACACGAAGAAGGGCGCAGCCATGTACAGAAAGTATTTCGGGATAAAATCCAAACCGCCGCTTACTTTCACGCGATGGACAACGACCCAAACGCGGTTATCGAACAGGCGATTGCGGACGGAAGTTCCGTGCTGTTTACCACCTCTCCTCGCCTGCTTCCCGCTTCTCTGCGCGCGGCGGTAGAACATCCGCAAGTTACCATTCTCAACTGTTCGCTCAACAAGCCCCACCGATATATCCGCACCTACTACGCCCGCATGTATGAGGCTAAATTCGTTATCGGCGCCGTGGCGGGAGCGCTCGCGGGTGAGGACGATGTGGGGTACCTGTGCGATTACCCGATCTTCGGGCAGGTTGCCGGCATCAACGCGTTTGCGCTCGGGGTACAAATGGTCAATCCCCGCGCCAAGGTATATCTGGAATGGTCCTCTGTCGGAAGCGCGGACGAGGCGCTCACCCGCCTGACTGACCGCGGCATTCGGCTGATCTCCTCGCGGGATCTCACCCGTTCGGGCGATGAGGAAGATATCAGCTTTGGCCTGTCGCTGTTAACGGAGGGCAATCTGGTTCACCTGGCCACACCCGTGTGGCAGTGGGGAACCTATTATGAAGCTTTGCTCCGGCAAATTCAGGACAAGAGCCTGAAAGCGGAATATGAGGAAAGCGAAAAAGCAATTAACTACTTCTGGGGTATGTCCGCCGGCGTGGTCAAAGTCCATTGCACCGATAAAGTTCCGCCCTCCACGCGAAAAATGTCCAAGCTGCTTCAGGAAAGCATTCGTGCGGATATCTGCCGGCCTTTTTCCGGAGAAATATACGCTCAAAGCGGCAAAAAAACGGAAGGCGAACTTTCGGCGGAGGAAATCATCACCATGGACTGGCTGGCGGAGAATGTCGAAGGATCAATTCCCGCTTACGAGCAATTGGATGAGGTGGGCAAAGCGACCGTTGATATGGTCGGAGTGGAACCCGCCGTGAAAAATCCCGAAAAATCGGCAAGCGGAGGCACGGTATGAGAATTTTAACCGTTGCCGATGTGGATGCACCGTATTATTACGATTATTATCTTCCGGGAAAACTGAAAGGCTTTGATTTTATCTTAGCTTGCGGCGACTTACATCGGGAATTTTTGGAATTTTTGGTCACCATGGCAAACTGTCCGCTTTTTTATGTCCACGGCAATCACGATGAGGGATACGATAAAAATCCTCCGGAAGGCTGTGTGTGCATCGACGATGAAATCGTGGAATGCAAAGGCATACGCATTCTCGGTTTAGGCGGATCTTACCGCTATCGGGACGGAAAATACATGTATACGGAACAGCAAATGTGCCGACGCATTCGCAAGCTGAAGCATCGGTTAAAAAAGACTGGCGGATTCGATATTCTGGTCACTCATGCACCCGCCCGCCATATCAACGATGAAGATACGCTTTCCCACAGGGGATTTGAATGCTTCTTGAATTTAATGGAAACCTATCATCCCAAATATTTCGTACACGGTCACACGCACTTGAATTATTCTTTCACCACGCCGCAGGAATCCGTACAGGGCGACACTATTGTGGTGAACGCGTATGACCATGTCGTCATCGATTACCCGGCGGAAAATATAAAATAAGCGTAACTCGATCCCGTCTACTCTCGATTTCACGGTTATTTTTCCACCATTCGGGAATTTATCCGTTGCGTTTTGTAATCATTAGATAATAAGAAGGCCGATTGCTGCGGTGAATTTTGTCTTATTCGATGAAAAAAGCCGATGCGCGAGAATACAAAGAACATTCTACCGTGTGACCCTTGCATTTTTCGGTTAATTCTGGTAGAATAAGCTCTCGTACAGGAGTTAGGAGGTAAGACCAAATGGCAAAATGCGATTTCTGCGGAAAAAGCGTGACGTTTGGCATTCGCGTGTCACATTCGCACAGAAGAGCCAATCGCGCGTGGAAACCGAACGTTAAGCGGGTAAAGGCTGTTGTAAACGGCTCTCCAAAAAGAGTTTACGCGTGCACCCGTTGCCTGCGTTCCGGCAAAGTTACCCGTGCCGTGTAAAATATTTCCCCGTTTTCAGGAGAAATGCTGTCAAAACCCATGAGATCCGACCATGCTTTAGCGTGTGGTCGGATTTTTTAAGAAGGAGCAAAAAAGTGCGTAAGCGAAAAAATTTACTCATAACCGCCGTTTTGCTTATCGGCATCGGTTTCCTGATGATTGCCGGCATCCGCAATTTGCCGGTTTTTACCCCGCAGAACAATGCATCTCCCGTCATTCCGCCGGCAGAAACCGATCCGCCGACAACAACTTCTGTTCCCGAAAAAATTGATCCTCCGGAGATGGAAGCAGCGTCGGCCTGTTTTTGGAATGTGTCCACCGGACAATCGCTCTATGAAAAAGATCCGGATACCCCGCTTGCGCCCGCCAGCACCACAAAATTGCTCACCGCTCTGACTGCCTTGGATTTTTGCAACCCTGACGAAACGGTAACGATTTCCGACGCGGTCTTGCTCATCGCCGACGACGCATCCCGTGTCGGGCTGCAAATCGGAAGACAAATGTCGCTGCGGGATTTGATGGCCTGTATGCTCTTGCCGTCCGGAAACGACGCCGCTTATGCGCTGGCTCAATGTGCCGGTGAAAAATGCAGAGAGGAAGAACCGGTGGAAGGCTTTGTGCACCGCATGAATGAAAAGGCTCACACCTTAGGAGCGGTATCCTCAAATTTTGTTTCCCCGGACGGGTACGATGCCGAAAATCAGTATACAACAGCGCACGACCTTGCGATTATCGCATCCGCCTGTTTGGAAAATCCCGTTATCCGGGCCATCACCCCGAAGGCTTCGATGACGGTGCGTTACACAGACGGCGAAACGTTTACGATTCAAAACAGCAACTATTTGGTACACCCGGACAGCCCATATTACCTGCCGCAAGCCATCGGATTGAAAACCGGATCAACGGAACAAGCCGGGAAATGCCTTGTTTCCGCTGCCGTTATCGATAATCGCACCTATCTTTGCGTGGTGCTCAACAGCACTGACACCGGCCGTTTTGAAGATTCCTTAAAATTGTACCGATCGGTGCAGGCCGAACAGCAGACGCCGACAGAGTGACGATTTTGTAACCGATCCGTCACCCCTGTGTCATCTGCAAGGAATAGAATATTGGTTCTATGAACGGGTTCTCTCGTTTTTTTGCCTTTTATTATGAGAGATGAGCAAAACACAAGTTTTGCAAAAGTAATTTACATTATATAGGTAATTGTATCGAGTGATTGCTCAATATATTGTATTTCACCGTGAGCAAATTGGAGTTTTGCTCATCTCTGTTTTATTATTCTTGAAGAGGTGATTCCTGTGTCGCTTCAATCTTCCCAGAACCGGAACAAATTGTTGTTTTCCGCTTCCCTGCTTCTGATGATTATTTCCGCCTGTCTGTTTGTAGCGACGTATATCCTCAGCCGTCCGGTAACCGAGAATAAACCCGAATTCACAAAAACCACCGAAACCGATTCACCGCAAACTTCAACACCCCAGACTTCCGCCGTCACGCTTTCCCGCCCCGATCCGTCCACCCTTGACGGAGCACTGGCTTTGCAGTCTTTGGACGAATATGATTCCAATCCAAACGGAGAAGGAGAAAAATATTGGCAGTGGGCGGATTTTGACGAAGAAGTATCTTGGTGCGCAATTTCCATTTCTTATTGCGCCGACCGGTGCGGCCTTCCGGAACACTCCGGCATGACTCCTTCCATATATGCCGACGCAGATGATTTTCATATTCCGTATCATTCCGCTAACCGGTATACGCCGCATGTCGGCGATATTATTATTTATGATTTCAAAAATCAACGGCAGTACAGCGATGCACCGGATGCCGCGCAAAGCGGCGAACACGTCGGAATTGTCGTATCGGTGGATACACATGCCAAAATGGTCACCGTCATTGAAGGAAACGGAACTTTGAAGGAAACGGAACTTTGCGCGACGCCTATGGCGGCCCCATTATCAACGGAAAACTGGTTACGCGCACGATTCCGCAGGATTGGCCGTTTATCAAGGGTTACGGATGCCCTCAGGAAAGCGCATACTGAATATTAAAAGCTCGCCGAAAGCAAAGCTTTTGGCGAGCTTTTGTTTTAAGGTGACACCGCACAAAGACCGGCCGCCGCGCAATACCTACCCATATGCGGGCGTTTTTTCTGAAATTTGGCCAAAAATCCCCGCAAATACACAAGGGTTTCGCTGAGGTTTTGGACTCATCTGACAAAAAATCCCTCTACCGCTTTACGCACAAAAATCCTTATGCGGCATTGGTTTAGAACGGAAAAAGGTTTGGAACGAGATTATTCTTCTTCGTTCCAGCTGTACATTTTGCGGAGTTCTTTCCCTACCGCTTCCAGAGGATGCTCTGCCGCCAGACGCCGGCAGGCATTAAAGTGCGGCCGATTGACCTTATTTTCATTGATCCACTTAGAGGCAAAGGTGCCGTCCTGAATTTCGGAAAGCACTTTTTTCATCTCTTTTTTGGTATCTTCCGTGATAATGCGCTTTCCGGTTTCATAATCGCCGAATTCCGCCGTATCGGAGATCGAATAACGCATCATGGAAAAACCGCCCTTATAGATGAGATCGACAATCAGTTTCATCTCGTGAATGCATTCAAAATACGCGTTACGGGGATCGTATCCCGCTTCCACCAGTACTTCAAAACCGGTCTTCATTAAAGCCGTCACGCCTCCGCACAGCACGCACTGTTCGCCGAAGAGATCGGTTTCCGTTTCCGTGCGAAAATCGGTTTCCAATACGCCCGCACGCGCACCGCCGATACCCGCCGCATAAGCCAGCGCGATATCCAGCGCTCTTCCGGTCGCGTCCTGCTGAACCGCCACCAAACAGGGAACACCCTTGCCTTCCTGAAATTCGCTGCGTACGGTATGACCGGGCCCCTTCGGCGCAATCATAAAAACATCCACATCTTTGGGAGGAACAATCTGACCGAAATGAATGGCAAAGCCGTGCGCAAACGCCAGCGCCTTTCCGGCCGTTAAATTCGGCGCGATATCCTTTTCGTACATCGCCGCCTGTTTTTCATCGTTAATGAGAATCATGATCACGTCCGCCGCTTTGGCGGCTTCGGCAGCGGTCATCACCTTAAGCCCCGCGGCCTCCGCTTTTGCCCAGCTTTTGGAACCGACATACAACCCGACAATCACATCCACACCGCTTTCATGCAGATTGAGCGCGTGTGCATGTCCCTGCGAACCGTAACCGATGACCGCCACCGTTTTGCCGTCCAGCACGCTCAGGTTGCAATCGTTCTGATAGTAGATTTTTCTTTCCATGTTCAAATCCTCCTTTTTCGCGGTAAGCGAAAATTATGATGCATATGTACCGCCCGGCGGTACATAATACAGACGATATTTTTATTTGGACAACACCGCAAGCAAACAACCGATGCACAGCTTTGTCCTACGCTTTTTTTCGCGTGGAATCGGCGCCCTTTTCTATGGCGATAATTCCGGTGCGCACAATTTCTCTTATCCCATACGGGCGCAAAAGCGTTTCCAGTGTTTCGGTTCGTTCGGCGGTATCCGAAAATTCAACGGTCAGCGTAGAACGGGTCGCATCGACAATTTTGGCTCCCATCAATTCCGAAACCCGCATAATTTCCGCTCTTTGCCCGGAAGTCACCGAAACTTTCATCAGCGAAAGCGTGCGCGAAATTATTTCTCCCGCCCTGAGTGTTTTGACTTTAATGACCGGAATCAGTTTATTCAGCTGCTTTTCTACCTGTTCCACCACATATTCGTCCCCGTCCACCACAATGGTCATACGGGAAACGGAAGGATCCTCCGTGGTGCCGACCGCAAGAGAATCAATATTAAAACCCCTTCGGGAAAACAAACCGGAAACTTTGGATAGAACCCCGGGATGATTTTCAACCAGCACCGACATCGTGTACTTCATTTCCCGGATACCTCCTTTACCGTGAAGGATAATCCCACGGAACCACACATTCCAGCAAATAAGGCCCGTCTGCGGCAAGCATGGCATCCGCCGCTTCGAGTGCCTGCGCGTTACTGTGTACCAACCGCGAAGGAATTCCGTATGCCGACGCAATCACCGTAAAATCCGGGCTGCCTTCTAACCGCACACCGCTGTACCGGCCGCGGTAAAGACTGGTTTGCAGTTCTCTGACCATACCGAGCCCGCCGTTGCACATAACGATAATCTTGACGTTCTTTTTTTCCTGACAAATCGTGGCCAGTTCCATCATACTCATCTGAAAAGACCCGTCCCCGCAAATGGCGATGACCTGGCGATCCGGCTGCGCACATTTGACCCCGAGCGCACAGGGAACGGAATAACCCATTGTGCCCATTCCGCCGGAAGTCAGCAATCTTCCGTTTTGAATGCGGATATAATTGGCACACCAAATTTGATTTTGACCGACGTCCGCGCATACCACCGCATTATCGTTAAGTTTCACGGAAAAATCCCGCAAAAAAGTTTTCGGCTCCACAAATCCATTCAGCGGTTCAATAGGCATGGAAGCATATCTTTTTTTGCGATCGGTCACTTCCTGCACCCACTGAGGCGGTACAGTAAAATTCACTTTCTCACAGATGGCGGAAAGTACATTGCGCAAATCTCCGACAATCGGTATGTGCGCCGGCATATTTTTACCGATTTCTGCGGGGTCGATGTCGATATGAATAATTTTTGCGCGATTGGCCACCTGATCGGGCGCGGCAACGGCGCGATCCCCTACTCTCGCGCCAGCCAGCATCACCAAATCCGCATCCCGAATGGCCTTATTGGCCGGAACACAGCCGTGAGAACCCAACATGCCTAAATTCAGAGGGTGTTCGGTCGGCAATGCGCCAACTCCCATCATGGTGCAAATGGTGGGAAGATGAAGGGTTTCTACCAGTTGTTTCAGCTCCGCCTGCGCCCGAGATGAGAAAACTCCTCCCCCGGCACATAAAACCGGACGTTTGGATTCCCGTAACGCTTCCACGGCCTTGCGAATTTGTAACGGATGCCCCTGCGTACTGGGCTTGTAGCCGATAATATCCGGCGGTGTATCGTAATCAAACCGGGTAACCTCCCGCTGCTGAATATCCATGGGTACATCAATCAGCACCGGGCCGGGTCTTCCGGCACAGGCAATAAAAAAAGCCTCTTTGAAAACACGCGCAAGGCTTTCGGCATCGGTCACCAAGTAGCTGTGCTTGGTAAAAGGTTCGGCGGCGCCGGTAATATCCGCTTCCTGAAAAACATCGCGACCGATTAAATCGGATCTGACTTGACCGGTAATCACCACCAGCGGAATGGAATCCATATAGGCGGAGGCGATACCCGTTAATAAGTTGGTCGCGCCGGGTCCGGATGTGGCAACGCAAACTCCCGCCTGACCGGTAACACGGGCATAACCGCTTGCCGCATGCGCTGCGTTTTGTTCCGTGCGCACCAAGACATGATGCACCTCGCTGCCCAACAGCGCATCGTAGAACGGGCAAATGGCCGCACCCGGATACCCGAAAACCGTCCGGATGTGTTCCCGTTCCAAGCAACGCACCATGACCTGAGCACCTGTCACCGTATGTTCCTCTTTTCGCAAAACAGCCGCCAAAAATGCCGGCTGAACGTAATTATGATTTTTGACGAAAAATTTACCGACACATCTGACGCACAATCATTATACGGTATTTCCTTAAGATTATACTCCATTAAGATTATACTCCATTCCCCGCAGTTCGTCAACCGCAAAAAGCGGGGAGTTTTCTTCGGTTAACGGGCGTTTCGCCCTTGACAACCGAGGGAAAAAAAGGTATGATAATGACTGTGAAATCGGCCGCTGTGGTGGAATAGGCAGACACAAGGGACTTAAAATCCCTCGATGGCAACATCGTACCGGTTCAAGTCCGGTCAGCGGCACCAACCAAACCGGGCAAGGGTTTTCCTTGCCCGGTTTTTGCTGTATGCACACGAAGGAGGTGCGTGATTTAACCCAGTGCCCGCTCACGGCTGGCCAGCAGATAAATCCAAAGAATATCCTCGATATCGGTTTGCCCATCTTCATTAAAATCGGCATCAGCAGCTTTTCCCTCGGTGATGGAAAGGAAAAGATTCTGAGCGTCCGCCATCGTGATGTCCCCATCGGCAACGACATCCCCCGGGATATCGGTGACCCCCGGTCCCGGAACGTCATCGGTCGCAAGGTCACCCATATACAGCGCACCGACGGTTACGGTTCCCGCGCCGCTGCACAGAATTTCCACGCTTTCCACCCGAATGAGGTTGCTTGGCGGAATATTCTGGTTATAACTCACGCTTCCGGTAAAAGCTACCATACCGGTATAATCGGCGCCGTTTTCACCTCGGTCATCGTATACCCCGGGCTTTAAATATCCTCCCGCTGAGACATGAAAATCCGGGCCCCAATCATCGGTGATCCCCGCTTTCCCCCGATTCACGCCGACATAATTTATCCGAATATTCACGCCGACATCCGATTGAAGGGAAAAGTACAGATTCGGCAGTTTTTTGATGCTGTATAAAGAGTTGACAGGATATTTCAAAACCGCTCCCGCGCCGGTAGAATGCAACGTGATCGAACCGGCTTGCAAAGTTGCGCTCAGTTTGGTCTGTTCAAACTGTTCCGAATTGCCCGGTAAAAGATTCAGCGGTTGCTGAGCCTGAGGCTTCGTGGGCGCGGTAGGAGCGGTAGAGGGGCGGGGCGTATCCCGTTTGACCAAAAACACGCCGTTGCCGACCGCCCGTTCTTCTTTATCGGACGGGTGATTGCGCACCTGAAATGCACCGTCGAAAAGGACACCGATTGCGGTAGATCCGCCGCCATCCATCAGTACGGCGTTCTCGCATTGCATATCCTCCGCCATATAATGCGCCATTTCATTGGCGGAAAGCCCAATGGCATCGGATCTGCGCCCATCAACCGCAACAATCACCACTTTGCCCGCTTGAGTTATGCCGATAGCGGTGCGGGGCTGACTGCCTATAAAGGGCGATCCGTCCGAATCGGGATTGTCCGGATGGGCATAATCGACTTCCACCGCTTTACCGTTTTGCACAATCGCATAATTTCCGCCGATCGCGAAATCGACATCATTCCATTCTTCTTCTAAAAAGGTAAACGTCATCTCGATGCGGTCGCCGACCGCATACATATCCAAATCCCGTTCCGCGGAACCCTGACAGGAAAGCACCACCGTTCCTGCCTCTAAGGGACTGTTGCCCTCGGTGCGAATATCGGTAATTTCGCCGATAAGCGGATTGGACTGCGGCCCGACATTTCCGCTCACAATCTTAATGATCAATTCCTTGCCATCGGTCGTTTTGGTGGAACTGCCGTAAGCGGGGGTAAAGAGCACCGACGGAGCGAAAGATTCCCGCGTGCGATTGATGCGGGATATCGTACAGCGCCGGCTGTCCGGCATACCCGCTTTCTTATGCGTGGCAATTAAAGTCGGGTTATATCCGGAAAGGGAAGTTCCGTCCCTCTTGACACCAAAGGAATGGAAAAAATATCCGTCCGCCTCTTTATCGGTGACCGGGCTTTCCAAAATTTCCCCATCGTCCATGCAAAAGCCGAGCGGAATACCCGTACCATAAGAGAAGTGATCTCCGTTTACACCCGCCAACACCTGATAATGAGGATTTTCCGCTAAAGATTTCGCCATCTCGCTGACCGTGGCGCGCGAACCGATTTGGCCGCTGACCACCAAATCATAATTCGGATCGGTGTAATCGTATGTGACGGTGTAGATATTTTGTTTTCCCGCCGACGACGCAGCGCCGATTTTCTCCGTGTAGCTCACGCCCGGCGCGAGCTGACGTTCCGAAACATTGCCGGGGCTCTGCAAAATGTCGCTGTCCGCAAGCACCAATAGGGCACCGGAAACGCAAAAAACCAAAGCCGCCGTTACCGCCAACAGTTTTTGTGACCATTTCCGCTTCATTGCCATTCCTCCTGTTCTGATAGGTTCAACCCGAAAAGCAATATATGGAAATCATTCTCTTTCGCATCAACAAAAACATGATAAGCAACATCACAAGGCCGCATCACAGACGCTTTCGGAACATCCGAACCGATAATAAACGGCACCCTTAAAGATATTTAAATTCAGTGCTCATTTTCAGAGCTTATTTATCATTGAAGCGAGCGTTTAACAACAATTTGGGCCATATGGGTTACCGGCCCTGCCAATACTTTCGGTCTAAACTGCGGTATTGCAGCGCTTCCGCCATATGCGGAGCATCAATTACCGCGCTGTCCTCCAGATCCGCTATGGTTCGGGAAACCTTGAGCAAGCGGTCATACGCGCGGGCGGAGAGACCCATGGCCTCAAATGCCTTGCGCATCATATCGGAGGCAGCGGCTGTCATGGGGCAAATCTCCTTCAGTTGTCCGGAAGGAATGCGGGCATTGGAGAGAATACCGCTTCCGGCATACCGCTTCTGCTGAACGGTTCGCGCACGGTTGACCCGCTCGCGTATGGCGGCCGACGATTCGCCTTTTTGCGGCGCACTGAGCTTGTCATACCCGACGGGAGGCACTTCCATATGAATATCGATACGATCCAGCAATGGCCCGGAAATACGGGAAAGGTAATTTTGCTGCGCGGCGGGGGTGCAGGTGCATCGGCGTGTCGGATGCCCAAAATAGCCGCAGGGGCACGGATTCATGGCGGCCACCAGCATAAACGAGCAGGGATAAGTCAGCGATGCCTGAACCCGGGATATGGTCACTTTCCCGTCTTCCAAAGGCTGCCGAAGACTTTCCATTGCCATGCGGGAAAATTCCGGAAGTTCATCCAAAAATAAAACCCCGTGATGCGCAAGCGACACTTCACCCGGATGCGGAATAGACCCTCCGCCGGTGAGCCCCGCGGAGGAAATGTTATGATGCGGAGCGCGAAACGGACGATGGCGCAACAGCCCGACTCCCCCGGGAAGGGTGCCGGCAATGGAATGAATTTTTGTGGCCTCCAATGCTTCCTGAGGAGAAAGATCCGGCAAAATAGAGGGAAGGCGCTTGGCCAGCATACTTTTCCCGGATCCGGGCGGGCCAATCAGCAACAGATTATGCCCTCCCGCAGCGGCTACCTCCATGGCTCGGCGCGCGGTAAATTGCCCCATCACATCCGCAAAATCCGGCGGCGGATCCTCCTGATGCGGGGAAAATTCGGAATAAGAACAAGGGGTAAGCGCCAAATTACCCTGTAAATAGGCAAGCAACTCGCCCACACTGCCGATGGCGTACACATCTATACCGCTAACCACCGCGCCCTCCGCCGCGTTATCTTTCGGCAGAAAAACGCGGGACAGACCGGCATCTCTGGCGGCAATCACCATGGGCAACACGCCCCGCACGGCGCGCACTTCTCCGCCCAGAGAAAGTTCTCCCAAAAACGCGGCATCCTCTAAGGGAACATTCAGCTGATTACTCGCCTGCAAAATGGCGAGCAACAGCGGAAGATCGTAAACCGATCCTTCCTTGCGGATATCCGCTGGCGCTAAGTTTACGGTAATGCGGGAAACGGGATACTCGAATCCGCAATTTTTCAATGCCGCTCGCACGCGGTCACGGGATTCGCGCACGGCAGATCCGGGAAGACCGACCACATCAAAGCCGGGGAGTCCGCCGGAAAGATCGGCTTCTACCGTGACCACAAAGCCGTCGACCCCAAGAATCCCCATACTGTTCATACAGGCAAACACAGCGGTACTCCCCTCCTGCTTACGGTTCTTTTACCGATCGGGTCAATCCGGAAAAGGTCTTGGCGATAAAGGCGGCGACAGCGGGAATCAAAGAGAGCAAAACAGCAATCAGCCAATTGGAAGGAAGCACCTGAGTCAGCCCCATCACGCCGGAAACGGGCGGAATCACCACGCAAAGAGCGGAAACGATAAAAACAACAACCGCCATCAACGGAACCATACGGACGCCATGCCGGTTATGTCCGCATAACAAAGCCAGCCACAGGCGGGAAAGAATCAGAGTGATAAACGCCGTAGTCACACCGAACAGTTCCAGTTCACTTCCGTTTTTCCCAGCGCCCATACGTCCGATGTCAAAGGCGATAAATACGCAAATTCCCGTAAGCAATCCCTGCCATACGGCGGCTCCCCAGGCGCCCGGAGGCATCAGGCGGGAAAGTCCCTTGCGCGGCTTTTCCACCAAAGCGTGACGGTCGGGGGAAGAAAATCCGATGGCGAGCGTAAGCACAAGCTCGGCCATCCAAAACAGCGCCATACCCGGAGCGGAAACCGGAAGAGTTTTATGGACGATTATCCCGAGCAGGGCGGAAAATACACAGGCGATACCGCAAGTTACGGCATACTGTGTCGCTTTGCGTATGTTGGCGTAAACGCCGCGCGCTTGGCGAATCACATCGACCAATGAAGCAAAACGGTTATCGTGCAAGGCAACATCGGAGGCGTCCCGTGTCATATCGCAATCGGCCGCGCCGGCGGCACAACCGACGTCCGCTGCCTGCAAAGCGGGAACATCACTCAGCCCGCTTCCGGTAACCGCAACCGTTTCTCCCGTTTTTTGCCACGCGCGAATCACCCGAAGGCGATCTTCCTGACCGATTTGCGCATACACACGGTAATGGTGAATTTCTTTTTCTAACTGGTCATCCGTCAGCAAAGCCAGCTGTTCGCCGGTAATCATCTCGGAATCGTCCCACAAAATGCCCAGCTGCTCCCCCACCGCTTTGGCAGTGACAGGAGAATCCCCCGTGGTCATCACGGTAGTGATGCCACCGACCGAACACGCGGCAATGGCCTGCGCCGAATCTTCTCTTGGGCGATCCCCAAGCGCAATTAAGCCGGCTAATGTCATGGCATGCTCTTCCGAGGCGGAAAAATGCTCCGCCGCCAGATCATCCACATATTTGTACGCGACCGCCAAAACGCGCAGCGCCTCTTCTTCCATTCCGCGCTGAGCCTGTTTCGCCCCGTTGCATTCGCCGTCGCAAATATCGTATATCGCATCCGGTGCACCCATCGTAATCATCAGTTTTCGCCCGGAAACCAAATGTACCACCGATGTGCGGCGGCGTACGCGGTCGAAGGGAAGCACCGCCAGGCGGGGAGCGTCTTCCATTAACTGACGGCGTTCCAAGCCGATATCTCGCGCATATTCGATGACGGCGCTCTCGGTGGGATTTCCGATCAGATCGTTATCCCGACCGGCCATACGGGTATCACTTTCGGTACACAAAGCGGCAAGGCGAATCAGAAGCTGTGCCCGATCGGAAGGAATGCGGGAAAGCAGTTCGGTTTGATCGCCCGTAAATACGCAAACCGGACGCTTCTCGTCGCTGGTCAGCATTCCGGTTTTATTGGCACAGATAACGGTCACCCTCGCCAAAGCGCCCATTACCGAAAGCTCACGCACATCGGCATGGCGGTCGTTGATTTCCCGAAGCCCCGTCGCCATGGCAATGGTGGCAACCGCTAACAACCCGGTGGGAATGGCGGCGGCAATCACCGCGCATATACCGGAAAAAGAAGCAAGCAGGCTGCCTGTATGACGAAAAACGGCAAGCAGGGCCAGAACAGCCGCAATCACCGTTATTGGCAACTGAATGATTTTTTCCAGAGAAGCGATATCTCTTCCGATAACCGGCAAAGGTGAATTTTCTCGGCTTTGATCGTTCAGCATCAGAGCGTATTCGGTAGCCTGAGCGGTCGCCACGACCACCGCGATACCGGAGCCGTGACTGACCCCACAGCCGGCGTAAACCATATTTGCCCGCTCGGACAGAGAAACGTGAACCTCTAACAGGGCATCGGCGGATTTTGCAACTTCGGTTTCCTCTCCTGTAAGCACACATTGATCGCAGCGAAGATCCTGCGCCTCGATCAGGCGGGCATCGGCCGGAATAATCATGCCCTCCAGCAGTCGCAAGACATCTCCGCGAACTACATCCGCCGCCGAAAGAGATATCCATTCCCCGTCCCGTAAAACGGTTACGGTGTTATTTTGCGTATTGGACACACGGTGAAGATGAGAAGTGGCGCGCCGCTCCATCAATACGCATACCAGCGCGCCGAAAAAAGGGAGCAGCAATACCACTGCGGCGGAAAGAAAATTGGCGGGTTGATCGTTCATCAGCGCAACCACCGCAGATATGAGCAAAAGCAGGCCGGACAGTGCCAAAATCCACATAGATGGCTTTTTTAGCTGTTCTCCGATTTGCCGAAAAACAGGTTTGGTTTTCTTTTCGTAATAGCGGTTATGCCCGTCCTCCGCCAAACGCGCGGCAGCCTCTTCGGCGGTGAGCCCGTTTTCATCATCGGTACCCAGTTCGCGAATAACCGCCTCGGATGTTTCATGATGCCAAATCATCGAATTTCCAGCCCCTTTACCTATAGCCGTATCCAGTATACCATATAAATCGGACAAAGGGAAGAGTCGGATTTGACTTTTTTGGGACGGTATGATAAAGTACTGCGCGAAAAGGGGGAATGTTCGGTATGGCGGCAGATGTGGCGGTTATCGGCGGCGGAGCGGCGGGTCTTGCGGCAGCGGTTCGGTGCGCCGAGGCTTTGGGCGGCCGCCGTGTAATCGTTTTTGAAAAAGGCGACAGGGTCGGAAGAAAATTGCTGGCCAGCGGAAGCGGAACCTGCAATCTTTCCAACATCCGCATGTCCGCCGCCCGTTACCACGGCGCACCGCCGTCTTTTGTGGCTCCGGTGCTGGAAAAATTTTCTCCCGATGACGCTATCTCCTTTTTTTCTTCGCTGGGTATTCTTTGTGCGCCTCGGGAAGACGGCCGGATTTATCCGATTTGTGCTCAAAGCTCGGCCGTACTGGACGGGCTTCGCCTGGCGCTGTCGGCACGGGAAGTGCCCGTACGGTGCAAAACACCGGTTACCGCCATCATTCCCTCCTCGTCCGGAGTCATCCTGCAAGCGGGAGAAGAAACCCTGACAGCCAAGGCGGCGCTTGTTGCCTGCGGCGGGGCGGCTTCCCCGAAACTCGGCGGGGGAACGGACGGATTTTCTTTACTGACGGCATTGGGTCACACAAAAAGCCCCCTATTTCCCGCTTTAGTACCTCTGAAGTTCGAGCACCCGCTGCGTGCAGTCAAAGGGGTACGGGTACAGGCATCGCTTTGCTTAACGCTGAACGAAAAACTCATACGCACCGCCAAAGGCGAAGTGCTGTTTACCGACGACGGACTTTCCGGACCTGCGGCCATGGAATTAGGGCGGGATGTTGCCGATTGGGAAAGGAAAAAACAGGGAAATGTGAGCCTTTCGATTGATTTTCTGCCCCAACTTTCCTTTCGGGAAACTCATGAAGAAATAAAGCGGCGGTGCGCTTTACCCGGGCGAACGGGAGAACATCTGCTCACAGGACTCGTCCAAACCCGATTAGGACAAATGCTGGTAAAGGCCTCCGGAATTTCTTTGAATACCCCGGCGAAGAATTTATCGGCTGCCGAATGCCGCATCATCGCAAACGCACTGAAAAAATTCAACATACCGATTTCCGGAACCTTAGGATGGGCAACCGCTCAGGCAACAGCAGGCGGAATAGAAACTTCCCAGTTTGATCCTTTGACCATGCGTTCCAAGCTCTGCCGGCATGTGTACGCCGCAGGGGAAATTCTGAATGTGGACGGGGACTGCGGAGGATATAATCTGCATTGGGCATGGGCAAGTGCGTATACGGCTGCTCAAGCGATGATACGGGAGGTATCCAAATGATCCGGCTGAAAGACATCCGCCTTCCGTTACATTACGAAGATACACCGCTGACCGTTTTCGCCGCCAAAGCGTTGAAGACAACCGCCGAGCAAATTCAATCCTGCGTACTGGTCAAGCGGGCGGTGGACGCACGAAACCGAAACGATGTTCATTTTACGGCAACACTGGATGTGACGATGAAAGGAAATGAAGCGGCGGCAGTCAAACGGGCCCATCCCGGCACCGCCGCCATATATACGCCGCATCCCTTTGTGTTTCCCCAAAAGAACCGCCTGACCGCGCGGCCGGTAATCGTCGGATCCGGCCCCGCCGGGCTGTTCGCCGCACTTACTTTGGCACGGGCAGGGGCCAAACCCCTTGTAATCGAACGCGGGGCGCCGGTTCATGAACGCATACAGGCAGTACGGCAAATGATGCAGACGGGAGTACTGAACGGTGACGCCAATATCCAGTTTGGCGAAGGGGGAGCCGGTACTTTTTCGGATGGAAAACTGTACACCGGCATTAACGATCCACGTTGCCGTGCCGTTTTGGAAATCTTCGCTTCAGCGGGAGACGCCCCGGATATCCTCTGGCAGGCAAGACCGCATCTTGGAACCGACAGGCTGTGCCGAATCCTTCTGAATTTGAAAGCGGAGATTCTTTCTCTCGGCGGAGAAATACGTTTTTATTCCAAACTGACCGGAATTGTCCGAAACGGCAGAGCCCTCACAGCCGTTCGGGTTGTTTCAAAAACCGGTTCCGGAGAGGAAGAGCGGGAAATTCCCTGCTCCGTTTGCATTTTGGCCATCGGTCACAGCGCCCGGGATACCGTTCGGATGCTGGCGGATTCCGGTATAAAGATCCGGCAAAAGCCCTTTGCGGTAGGCGTTCGCATCGAGCACCCCAGGAAGATGATCGATCGAATTCGGTACGGAAAATTTGCGGGAAATTCAGCGCTTTCGGCAGCCGATTACAAACTGTCCTGTCATCTGCCGAACGACCGCGGCGTATTTACCTTTTGCATGTGCCCGGGCGGCACGGTAATTCCCGCCGCATCCCAAGACAAAACCGTTGTCACCAACGGGATGAGCACCTTTGCCCGAGGCGGAGAAAATTCCAACAGTGCGCTTCTTTGCGGAATCGGACCGGACGATTTGGAAAGCGATCACCCTTTAGCGGGGATCGAGTTTCAGGAAAAAATGGAGGCAGCGGCATTTTCTTTAGGCGGAGGGGGCTTTCGCACACCGGTGCAATTGGTGGGAGATTTTCTTTTGGGTAAACCGAGCACACATATGGGTGATATCGTCCCTTCCTACCGTCCGAGCGTAACCCCTTCCGATTTGCGGCTTTGTCTGCCCGAATCGGTATCTGCTTCACTTGCGGCGGCGCTGACGATATTCGGCCGGAAAATGAAAGGCTTCGACAGGTATGACGCCGTACTCACAGGTGTGGAATCCCGAAGTTCCTCCCCGGTGCGCTTTCCGCGCGACGAATACGGCTGTTCTTCTGTAAAAGGTCTCTTTCCCTGCGGGGAAGGCTCCGGATATGCGGGAGGAATTATGTCCGCCGCCGCAGACGGAATCCGCTGTGCGGAAACGGTACTGGAACTCGGTGAAAGCGGCATTGCCCGGTTACCTTGAAAATTCGTTGAAGGTGGGTTTACAAATCATGTGAATTCATGTATAATAAGCGGGTATGTACAGTTGACAGCGGCGTTTACGGCCGCTTTCAGGGAGGAAACCACACATGAAAAGCATTCAAAAAATCGGAAACCGGCTATTGGCGGCGGTGTTTGCCTGTGCCATGCTGCTGTGTGCCGGCTGTTCTACCCCCGAAAACGCAATGACGGTAGACGGAACGGATTATTCCACCGGCGAATATCTGGCCAATTTATATAACAACTATTATAATATCTACTACAACAGCGGGCTGTATCAATACGCTCAGTACGGTATGGATCCTTGGGAACAGACCATGAATTACGGCGAAGGGGACACCGCAATTTCCATGAAACTGGCCGATTATCTGGTGCAAATCACCAAAGACGGCATCGTTCGCCAAAAAGCCGTGAAAAATTTAATGGCAAAATACAACGTTCCGATCGACGAAGAAGCGCTGAAGACATTTAATGAGAGCATGAGTGATTACCGCGAAAGCGACATGCTCCGCTACGGATTCAATAAAGAGCATTACAAAAATATGTATATTGCGGCAAACATCGAAGAGCAAAGCTTATTTTACGGGCTTTACGATGAGGGCGGAGAACGTGAAATACCCAAAGAAGATATTCGTAAATTCTTCGATGACAATTATGTTGCTTTCAAGGCCATTTCCATTACCCTGACCGATTCCGAGGGAAATGAAATGTCCGATGCGGATAAAAAAGCGCAAAAGGACAAACTGAACACTTATTTGGAGCAATATAAGAAATCCGGCGATTTCTCCGCCGTTATCGCACAGTATAACGCCGACAAAGAAGCAGAAGAGGAAGCGGAGGATCCGGATTCCGCAGGCGCCGGTACAACGTCTTCCACGAGTACCACGGCCACATCGTCTACAAGCACGACAACCGCCTCGGCGTCTGCCACAAATACGACCGCCGCGTCCGCCTCCGCCTCGGCAACCGATGAAACCACCGCCACCGCAAACCAAGACAGCAGCGCATCCACGACAACCACCGGGTCCTCAGACGAAAACGATGAAGAAGAAGAAGAGGAAGAAGAAAAAGATCCGGATTTACAGATGGTCAATTCGGTGGAAGGAGACAAAGCCGTAGTGGAAGCGGTGCAAAAAATTCCGGAGAACACCGCCCAAGTTATTGAATATACGCCCACCAACGGTTCACCCACAGCTGCGCTGGTTTTGCGCCTGAATGTGGAAGAACAGGGCGGAGAAGGATATTATGAGGACGAGCATGAACACTGTATTTACGGCTTAAAATTCGAGGAATTCGATAAAGAAGTTCAGGAAACGGCAGACGCGCTGACCGTCACTTTTAACGATCGCGCAATTTCCATGTGTGATCCGAAAAATTTCGAAAAAGTCGACACCCAAGAGTAAGTCAAAAGTAAGGAAGGCAATAAGGCAATGCCCGATTTCGCATAATGTATTTTGCCGTTGATTTGCGGATGCTTGCGAAGGAGGGCTTTGTTTTTTGCCGATGGCCCCGTCAAAAACTGAAAAAGGGGCAAAACGGAAACGAAACGAGCGCAAGCGGGGTGAAACGGTGTCCGTTCGGTTGGATAAATTGGCGTCCCTTCGGTGGGATATACCCGAATCCCGCGCTGCGGCGCTGATTATGGAGGGCCGCGTTTTGGTCGACGGCGTACTTACCGATAAGCCCGGAACGCCGGTCAATGAGCAATCCGCGCTGAGTTTGCGCTCCCGTCAAAAACAATACGCTTCCCGTTCCGGATACAAGCTGGAAAAAGCCCTGAAAACCTTTTCGCTGAATGTGGCGGGCAAAAAAATTTGCGATATCGGCGCTTCAAACGGCGGATTTACCGATTGCCTGTTGCAACACAGCGCCGCCCGTGTTTGGGCGGTGGATGTTGCCTACGGCATATTGGATTGGAAACTTCGCTGCGACAGCCGGGTAACACCGATAGAACGCACCAACGCCCGCTATCTCACTCGGGAGAATTTGGGCGAAGCGTGCGATATGGTCACCGCGGATGTATCGTTTATTTCCCTCTGCAAATTGTTTGGCGCCATCGATCAAATTTTAAGCGAAGAGGGCGAACTGGTCACCTTGATTAAACCTCAGTTTGAGGCACCGCGAAAAAATTTGGGAAAAAACGGCATATTGCGGGATAAAGCGCTGCTACCCGGAATCATCCAAAACATTGCAAATAACGCGGCGGGGCATGGCCTGTACCTGCAGGATCTCACCGTTTCCCCAATTTACGGCTCCAACGGCGATGAAGAATATCTTGCCCTGTTTAACCGCTTTGGAGCGCTTTCCGAGACCGAACAAAATCAATTAATTGAGAAGGCACTTTTCCAAAGCCCGGAGACACCGAAACATACAATTCATTGATACATCATACTTCCGTATACCCGAAGCATGCGGTAAAAAACTGTCGGAAAGGAAGTCGGTCTGATTATGATCGCTGTGGCCTGCGATCACACCGCGCTGCCGATGAAGCAGGCGGTGGAATCCCTGCTGAACGAGATGGGCTTACCCTATCGCGATTTCGGAACGGACTCCGATCAAAGCTGCGATTATCCGGTATTTGCCCAACGGGCGGCAACAGCAGTAGCAAGCGGAGAATGCGATCGCGGAATTGTGATTTGCGGTACCGGAATCGGCATGTCGATTACCGCCAATAAAGTCAAGGGCATTCGCTGCGCCCTGTGCAGTGAACCGTTCAGCGCGGAGCTTTCCCGCCGGCATAACAATGCCAATATGCTGGCGCTCGGCGCAAGAACCATCGGAACGGAAATGGCCAATAAAATTGTCACGGTTTTTCTGACCACCCCCTTCGACGGCGGACGGCATCAGAGACGACTGAATATCATTACCGAAATGGAAGAAGGAAAGGGAAAATGAACGAATCGGAGGAAAGGATTCCCCGAAAAGTAGAAACAACCATGAACGCATTGGAGCGCAACCGCATCAGCAGCCGGTTTGTACCCACCAAAGCAGAGGTTCCCGCCGCAGTCGCGTCCCTTCTGCACGAAGGAGATACGGTTGCTGCAGGCGGATCCGTAACCTTGGAGGAATGCGGTGTCATGGATTTGTTGCGCAGCGGAAAATACCGCTTTCTCGACCGCGGAAAAGCGGGCCTCACTCGCGACCAAATCGAAAAAATTTATCGCGACAGCTTTTGGGCTGACGCCTATCTGTGCTCCTGCAACGCGGTCACCATGCGGGGAGAACTGTACAATGTAGACGGCAACAGCAACCGTATTGCCGCCATCGCCTACGGACCGAAATCGGTAATCATGGTAGTCGGGATTCAAAAACTGGTTTTGGATCTCAACAGCGCCATTGACCGCGTAAAAACGGTCGCCGCGCCCCAAAATGCCCGGCGGCTGCACTGCGACACCTATTGTGCCCAAACGGGAAAATGCGCGGGATTGGACGGCGGTATGACCTTAGGATGCGCACAGGACGATCGCATATGCGTAAATTATCTGATTTCTGCCCGTCAGCGCCAGGCGGGGCGCATTAAAGTAATTTTTGTCGGGGAGGAAACGGGGTACTGAGACCGGCGCCCGAGGCAGCAACGAATAGGCAATGTACCGTCTGCGGGCGTCTTTTTCTTTTCTTGACAGAATATGAACAAGCACTGAAAGTGAACCAAATCGGAAAGGAACTGTTTTCATGGACAGCAACAGAATCGGCGCGATAATCGTGATGATCGCGCTGGTTGTCATGTCCGGCTTTTTTTCCGCAACGGAAATTGCCTTTTCTTCTCTAAACCGTATCCGCATGAAAAATCTGGCGGAGGGCGGTAACAAACGCGCCGCGCTGGTTTTGCGCCTATCGGAAGATTTTGACCGTCTGCTCTCCACCATATTGGTGGGCAACAACATTGTCAATATCACCCTTACGGCCATGGCAACCGCGATGTTCCTGCAGCTTCTGGGCGATATCGGCGCAACCGTATCCACCTTGGTTACCACCGTTGTTGTGCTGATTTTCGGCGAAATCACGCCAAAGAGCCTTGCCAAGGAATCGCCGGAGCATTTTGCCATGTTTGCGGCTCCCATTATGCGGGTACTGACCGTTTTGCTTACCCCGATTAATTTTCTGTTCGGGTTATGGAAAAAAATGCTTCGTAAAATTGTTCACGTAAAGGAATCGCCTTCCATTACGGAACGGGAATTGCTGACCATCGTCAAAGAGGCACAGCAGGACGGCGGTATCGATGCGGAAGAGAGTGAGCTGATTCGCAGCGCCATCACCTTTGGCGACTTGTGCGCACAGGATATTGTCACTCCGCGTGTGGATGTGACGGCCATCGAAAAGAACGCCACCAATCAGACGGTGGCGAACGCATTTGCCGAAACGGGATATTCCCGCCTTCCGGTCTATGACGGCACCATCGACAATATCATTGGCGTGATTCATCTGAAGGATTTTTACACCGGCGTTTATCCCGACGGAAACTGCGCGTCCGTTATCAAACCTCTTCCGTTTATTGCCCCGACCATGAAAGTGGATGACCTTCTCCGCCTGCTTCAAAAAGAGCAATCGCATATGGCGGTCATTGCGGATGAATACGGCGGAACGGTGGGCATCGTGACCATGGAAGATATTCTGGAAGAATTAGTCGGAGAAATTTGGGACGAACATGATAAAATAGTGGAAGATATTCATAAAGCGGATGACCGGACCTATTTGGTACGGGGAAGCACAGATCTGCAGGACTGTTTTTCTTTTTTCGATTGGAAGGGCGAAAGCGAGAGCGCTACCGTCAGCGGATGGGTCATGGAACAGTTAGGCCGGGTTCCCGATGTCGGCGATACATTCACCTGCGGTGAACACACCGTTACCGTGACCAAAACCGACGGAAAACGCCTGCTGGAAATCTCCGTAACCAAAAAGGCACCCGAGGCACCCGAGCACACCGATTGACGCGAATCGGTCTGTAAGCTTTATGCAACGGCCCTCACAGTACGCCACAAAGGTTCTAGTCTTTATTTCTTTGCAACATCTCTTGACACCGCTTCATAAAACGCCCAAAAGCTTTCTAAGACCGCAAAAATTTTCCTAAGGGCATTCATCATGTCATCCGGAACAAATTGCCTGCGGCATCGATTCAGGAAGCGGCGAATAATATGGCGCTACGCAAATCGCCCTCCCCAAACCCGGGGAGGGCGATTGATGCCTATGCGTGTCAAAAGATTAGGGTAATACCGCATAAAGATTGTCGTGCGTGAAGCAGGAGCGAATTTTTCGTCAGATGAAACAAAAACCGCAGGGAATACTTTGTGTACTTCCGAGGATTTTTGTAATATATGACGGAAAAGACGTCCGCAGATGGGCGACAAAGGCGGTAGCCGGTCTTTGTGCGGTGTTGCCTTAGGATTGCGCCGAAGAAACCTCTTCTTCCTGCTCCTTTTCTTTTTTGCGCTTTAATAAGATAATCAGGAGAAACACCGCAAGCGCGACCAAAGCCACACCACCGATAATACCGTAACGGAGCGGACGGTTTGCCCAGAAAATCATAAAAGCATTGGACGATACGGAAACATTGGTGATAACGGTATCAAAAGTATTAAAATCGCCGTTTTCGTCCACCGCCTGATCGTCGCAAAGGATTTGCACATTTTGGTACAGCCCCTCCGCCACTTCAAAGGTGATATGACCGTCATTTTCCTCAAGAACCGTCGCCAGTTCTTCTCCCGAAAGACGGATCGGCTCCGATAATATTTCGGTAACGTTGCCGTCTCTGTCTGCTTCCACCATACGAACGGTCAGTGAACGCAGCGCTCCTCCGTCATCGATGGGAGTAACGGTTACCGTTTGTCTTTCCGTTTGGTACCTTCCGCCCTGAGCCAAGCCGGTTACCGTCACCACCGGCGCCGTGCGGTCAACCACAAATTCAATGGCAGCGTCCTTGACATCGCTGAAGGCATCGTTCTCAGCCTTATCCTTGGAGGATACCACCACGCGATACTCGCCCTCTTCATCAAACAGTGAACGGCTCACGCGGTAAGTGTACCGAAACCAATCGCCGTTTCCGCCTTCTTCTGTGACAGTATATCCCTCATTCTCGTGAATGTCCTCACCGCCCGAAGTAATATAACGTTCTTGAATCGGGTCTGCGTTGATTTCAATGACAGTCAAATCTTCCGTCACGCGCTGCACATAATATTGGTCAACCATATCTGCCGTGGATTGACCGAGCATAAATGTGGAACCGAAGCGGTTCACGGAAAAGGTCACCAAATCATCCTCTCCCGAACGGTTCTCGACATAATCATTTCCCTGACTGTCTTCCAAATGAATTTGTGTAAACGCATTGCCCGCTTTATCGATTACCGTACACCGAACGGTATAAATTCCGTCCGTATCCAGATTGGAGACAGTATACCTTCTGCCGTTTGCCGTTTCTGAGAATGATCCGACTTCCAGTTGTCTGACTTCAAAGGTGTCAGAAGAACGAACCACAGCCGTCAGTTCCGGCGTAAAAATATCAAAGTTGGTATCGGTTGCCGTGATGACAAAACCGATATTTCCTTCTCCGGTGTTTGCGGACTCATCTAATTTCCGGTTGACCCCATTCGCAGATACTTTTTGAATGGTCACTTCCGGCTGTGTCTGATCGACATAAAATTGCTGTTCGGGTATATCTGGGGCGGCATTGCCCGCCATATCGGTATACGCAAAATCAAAGGAATACAGCGAATCTTGAGCATAACGCACCGTTGCGGTATGCACATCACCGCTTGAGGACCATCCGCTGACTGTGGGAAGCGAAGCCTGTACGCCGTTATCGGTAGCATTTAAAGTAAACAACGCACGGGACGTTTCAAAATTGTGTTCCGTCACGGTAACGGTTCCGATTCTCGGAGCATTGTAGTAATTTCCATTTGCCGCAGCATTATTGTCGTATGTCACCTGTATTACCGGTAATGTTTGATCCACGGTAAAAGATACGGGCGCAAGCGATGTTCCGTAATCCACAGGCGTATTGGCGTTTCCCGCCCTGTCGGTGAGCGAAATATCGAAGCGGTAATCTCCATCGGCATGGTACAGCAATGTCGCAATATGGCGAATATCATCTCCGTTTTCCGAAGATCCCAACGCCGTTGACCATTCCGAAAGTACCGGAACGGGGCCATCGGTATTGGTAACGCTGAGCGTTACATTCTGCGGATCAAAATTGCGCTCCGTCACCGTAATCGTGGCACGACGATCCGCATTGAAATAGGTGCCCTCCGCAAAAGAGGTATCTCCGTCGTTATTATCGTACCGAACCGAAATTTCCGGAGGTGTGACGTCTATCTGCAGACTGATTTCTTCCTCATTTTCGTTTCCAGCGTTATCTGTGGCAAATACCCGAACCAAAACCTGATTGCTGTTATTCAGCGCGCTGTCTACCACAATGGCGTCCTGTTTTTTCCACAGCTGCAGCAGCTGCGGCTGTGTGGGATTCTGCAACACGAAATTAAACAGAACTCCGCTTTGGGTAATATTACCCAAATTGGTAACCTCATATCGAATTTCTCTTAATCCGGAATAAACAGCCTGCGCGCCCACATTCGGATCAATCACCCTGACCGACACCGTGACGTTTGACTGATATACCCCGTCTTCCGGATAAAATACCCCGTCTTCCGGATAAAGCGGAGTCAATGTGATTTCCGGCTGTACCTGTTCAAATACCGGAATGCGATCATCCACGATAATGCCGTCCGTGCTGATATAGGTGACATTGCCCGCATTATCGGTAATTCGCAAGTAAATGGCGAACCGCTCGTTCGGAGAAACGGACAACGAGGTGAAAGGAGCCCATTCGAAAATATTTTCCAATTCCTCAACGGTTTTGGCCACAATATCCGGCGTTTTGTAATAATCTACCGAATCAATCGGACTGGTCAAATCATCGCTGGTTCCCGTAACCGAGACCGTGTCTTTGCTCCATAATCCGAATGTCAGCACCTCAATTAGCTTGTCCCACGTACCCAAGCTCTCGACAGTCACGGTACCGGTCGGCGCCGTTTTGTCTACGGTAAAATGATAAGGCGTTATGCACCCCTCGGTATCAATCTCCCCGTTCTCCCAACCGTCCAAATCAGTATAACTCAGGGAAAAATCATAATTAGCATCGGCGGAAAATTCGACGGTAGCGGTATGAGTTGCCGTGTTTTCATTCGAATGTTCCGTTGTTGTCCAGCCGCTAATCCGTCCTGCCGCTTCGCTGCGCACAGGTTCTCCCTTGGCATTCACCGCCTGAATCTTCAAGCTGTCTGTGGCTTGCTGCGCGTTGAAGTGCCCGGTTCTCTCGGTTACGGTTACGGTTGCCGTTCGTGCGGAAGGATAATATCCGCGCTCACCAACTGTCTTATGCACCGCGTTATTGTTGAAGGAAACGGAGATGACCGGCGCCGTAATATCAATATCCAGCGAAACGCTTTCCTGTGCGTAATTGCCCGCATTATCGGTTACGCCAACGGTAACGGAAACATCACAGCTGTTGTTTTTTTCCGCATCCACCGTAATAACCTGTTCAAACGAAGATTGCAAATCTTCAAAGGTGGGAACAAATCCGTACTGAGAGGTTTCCTGTCCGCCCTCCGTAATGGTCAGATCGCCGCCGTTGTTACCGATGCCGGTATCGCGGATATATTCGTACGTGAAAAGGGTTTCCCGCTGGGTCTCTCTGCCGGCGCATTCTACCCAGTATTCCACTTTTTGAATACCGGAATACGGATCCGACTCCTGTGCCCGAATCAATACGGTAACATCGCCGTTGTATACACCGATACCGTTGTGCTCAATTGAAGTCTCCTGCGGTGTAAGCGTTAATTTCGGCGCGGTTTTCTCTACTACATGACCGTCTGTTTGCAGATATATCCTATTCCCCGCATAATCCGTAATACGCAGATATACCGTAAACCGTTCGTCCCGCTCAGCAGCAGATACCGTCAAGCCGGAAAACAGCGCCCAGCCGTCTATTTTTTCCAAATCTCCAAAGCTCAGCAAATCGGTTGCATCGGTTTTGAAATATTCTACCGTCACCGGGCTGGTGGCATCCTGTACCGAAGCACTCACGGTTACGGATTCTCTGCTCCAAAGCCCGAAGGTTAAGGTATACAGCAAAACATCCCAACTATTGTTTCCCGCCGTAATCACGCCGCTTGGTGCCTCTTTATCCACCGTGAAGGTATACGGTGTCACCGAATCTCCGGTATCGACCGGCTCGTTGGCGTTCCCGGCCTTATCGGTATAACTCACGCTGAAGGTGTAATTGGCGTCTTCCGTAAAATGAATGTGCGCCGTATGTGTGGCTTCGTCCGGCGTTGCTCCTTCGTGCGGCTCTTCCCAATCGACAATCATCGCCTCGCGATTGAGTTCCACCGCTGCCCCGCTCGCGTCTGTTCCCGAAAATACCAATCCCGCCGTTGCCTGCTCCGGGTCAAATGTGGACGTCCTCTCGGTGATTACCACCGTCGCGGTGCGCTCCGTCATAAAATATCCCCGTCCGGAATACACGCGCTCCGTTTGCCGGTCATACGTCAGCCGTATCTTCGGTTTGGTCACATCAATTTTCAGCGCTATTTCGTCTTCCTGTACGTTACCCGCATTATCCGTTACCGTGACAACGACGCTGACCGCATCCGAATTGTTCTTCTGAGCGTCTACCACCACTTCTTTTCCGGCTTCATCGCTGTTCCATGTGTCCACCAATTCTTCATACGCGGGATTCGCCCGTTCAAAGGTAAACAGCGTCCCTTCCTGAGTCTTCTCCCCGTTATTCTCTACCCGATAGATTATGCTCTTTAAGCCGGAATGCACATCCTTGTTTTCTTCCGTAACTTCTATGACAATAGGCACATCCCGATTATAGTATCCGTTTTCGTTCGCCGCTTCTTTGGGCCGTATGGTAATACGGGATTTCTCGGTATCCAAAATAATTCCGTCAGACGAAATATACGCCACATTCCCCGCCGCGTCCGTCAATTTCAGGTATACGGTGAAGACTTCATCTGTTTTGACATCAAACGGCTCATATGTCTTCCATGTCTCCGGGGCAAGTGCTTCCAGTTCGGCCTGCGTCTTCGCGGTTTTGTCGGGCAAACGAATCATATCTATCCGAACATCCGGAGCGCTGATCGCATCCTCTGCAATTGCGGTAACATGAAGAATATCCCGGCTCCACAACCCGAAGGTCAGTTTCTCCAGCAATGTCTCCCATGCGCCCAGACTCCCGATGCTCACTTTGCCTGTGGGTTTTTCGGCATCTACCGTGAAACTGAGCTCTTTTTCGGCTTCTCCGATCATGCCCTTCGGCTCTTCGTATGTCACACCGACACGATAGTTGGCATTGCCGCGAAAAGTACATTCGGCAACATGATCCCCGCTCTGAGTCCGGCTCCACGCGCCGAGCGTATAATACGGAGAAAGATCGTCTGCGACCGGTTTTCCGGCGGCATCGGTGGCGGTAACCGTGAGATGAACCTTATTTTCGTCGAACGAATCCGGTTTGCCGCACACCGTAACGGTGACCGTTTGCGGATTGCGGTAATAACCCTCTGCTATGGGAGAAAGGAGAACAACGGCGGGTGAAGAAATGATGCGCAAATTCTCCAACGTTTCCGTTTGCAGATTACCCGCAAGGTCCTTTACGGTGACGGTAAGAGTTACCCGATCCGTTTCCGACAATCCCGTGCTCGGAACCGTAATGAGAAAATTACCGCTCTCCGGAAAACGGAACACCCTTTGTTGTTCCTCCTCCGCAGACGGATCACAGGTAAACAGATTTTGGGAAATTTTCTCACTTCCGTTAACGGTAACGGTATAATCCACCGATTGGATACCGCTGGACGGCTGTTTATCGGTAACCGCAAGATCAAACAGCGCATCCCCGGTATAAAATCCGTTTTCATAATCGTTTCCGGTGTCCGAAGGTGTCAATGAAATACTCGGCGGTGTAGCGTCAAAGATAACACCGTGGGAATCGGTATATTCCACGTTGCCCGCCGCATCCGTAGCTTTGACGTAAACCACAAACGCCTGATCCTTCGAAACCGAAATCGATTGATCATAGGGCTGCCAATCAGATATTTTGTCCAATGCCTCGCGATCTTTCACATCGATCCCGGTTGTATCAAGATAATACTCGATTTTGGTATTACCCGAAAGTTCATCGCTTGCCTCAGCCGTGTATTCAACCGTATCCTTATGCCATGTTCCGAATAATATAATTTCCAAGAACCGAAAGGCAAACGACGGCGCCTCTTTGCTCAAAGACACCGATGGCGGAGTGCCGTCCTTTTTGACGGACAGCGTAATTTTATCGGAAATATCTCCTTGAGCGTTTTTCAAATAAAAGGTAATGGAATGATTTTCTCCGTCCTCCGTCACCATATCCGGGATGCTGTTAAACCATTCGGTACCCTTTTCGTTTGTTATTCCAACCTGACATCCGTTGTCGGCAAACAGGGAAACAGCCGATCGGAACCATTCGTTGCCGGGAAGCGCATTGCCATCCAGATGATAATAATTTTCCTCTTTTTCCGGAACCCAAGGGGAAACAGTGAGCTGATAAGATGCGCTCGCATCTTTATAATTGATATCTCCCTTTTTAGTGGCGGTCACCGTAACCGTTCCAAGTCGGTAAGTCAAATCTAGCGCACCGTCTGTCGGTGAAAAGGTTTTGACAATTCCGTTGCTGTCGTCCTGATAGGCATAAGTAATCGCACCGGTTCCGTAAAACTTTCCCTGCTCGGTAGCTTTTGGGCTTTCTCCTTCCGGAAAATCATGACCGGAAGTCAGGGTATAGTTTTCCCGATCAAACGCAATTGTTTGATCGTCTTTTTCTACGGTTAAAATGTATGTCCCCGAAGCTCCTTGGTAGCACTTATCTTCGTCAATTGTTGCCCGAACGATGATTGTACCGGCGCCTTTAATCGTAAATTGGCCCGATTTGACGTCCAAATGTTCCACAAGATTGCTATCAGTGCTGTATGTAACATTGTTCACTGCGCCCTGTTTGTCGCTGATCGCTGGATTGACAAACAAGTTTTCGTTGTCGTTGAAAGTGACGGTAACTTCGGATCCTTTTTGAAACGTAACGGTCTGTTCTGCAAGACCAACGGAAATGGTATATTCCGCATAAGCGGATTTATATTGATCCGTTTCCGCGGCGGTAGCCTTGATGATGGCGATACCCGACTGGAGGTAGGTCAGTTTTCCCGTTGCTTCATCTACGGCAACCGTTTCCGGCTTCGATGAAGTATAAGTGATGGTTGTTTTGGCACTCGCTGTATTTTGAAAGCCGTCGTCCCCGTAAGTGACCTGAGGAATATTTTCCGTTTCAAATACAACCGTCTGCTCTGCCCGTTGAACAATTAATGTGTATTGGATGGTCTTCGAATCAAAGCGGCCGTCCTGCGGGCTGGTTGCGGTAATGACCGTTTTTCCCTGCTTCAGTGTGGTGACATTGCCGTGTTCATCTACAGTAGCGACCGTTTGATCGGAAGAATCGTATTTAATCGGCTTATTTTCCCCGAAGAGAGCGGGATTAAAAAATTTATCCCCAAATGTAACGGTAAACGATTCTCCGAGAATCAAAAAGTGAAAATTCTTTTGCTCCGCCGCTTGAATATTCAAGATATAAGAAGCGGAAACATCATCATAAAACTCGTCACCCTTCAAGGTGGCGGTTACTTTCACTCTCCCGGATTGAAGAGGAGTGACGGTTCCGTTCTCGTCTACACTCGCTATGTCGGAATCTTCCACCGCATAGGTAATCTTGCCCGAAACCGATCCGCCGGTCGCGGGATTGGCAAAAGTTTCTCCAAAGACAACGGAATATTCCTCATCCGGTTGTGTAAATGTCAAAGTCGCCTGTTTCGCTTTTGTCAGAGTAAGAGAAGCAGTAATGGATGCATCTTCATACAGTTGCTGCCCGTCTTTGACTTCTCCCGCTTTTGTCGCGGTAACCGTAATCTGCCCCGGCTTTTTCGGCGTGAGTACTCCCGAAGAAGGATCAATCTCGGCCACTTCCGCTTTATCTACGCTGTAGGTGACAGCCCCGTTTCCGCTACCGCCGCTCACGGAAAACGTAAAGGTCTCTTTCCAACTGAGGGATTGAGGAACAGGGTTTTTCCATTTAAGCGCAGACTGTTTCCCCGCATTTACGGTAAGGATATATGACGCCGAAGAATTAAGGTAGTCCTCATTTTCTGATTTGGTCGCGGTAATCTTTGTGGTTCCTACGCCGATAACCGTTACCTTTCCGGAATTGTCCACCGTAGCCACCGATATAACGGACGACTCGTACTTATCCGCATTTTCTTGGCTTTTTTCACCTGTGGCGATATTTTGCGGAACCGTTTCTCCGTATGTTATCTCAACGGACGATTGAGAAAACTTCAGCGGATCAGATTCTTTCCGCGTCAGTTTTACGGCAGTTTCCCGAGAAAAATCGCTTACCGTAACCGTATGTGTTTTATATTCGGCCAGAGTAGCGGTAAGCGTATAGGTTTCTCCTTCGTATACATCCGCAAAAGTAAACGATCCGTCGGGGCCCGTTTGCGTATCGCGTTTATCCTCTTGGCATTCCAGACGCACTGCGACATTTGGCAGCGGCGTGTCTTCGGAATCGGTCACTTTGCCCTTTAACTCGGCTTTACTCGCCGGCATTAATGTGACGTCCGCTTTTCCGGCCTCCCAATCGACTTCACCCGCGACCGTTTGATATCCATACAGAGACACCTCGTACCGGTACGCCGTTCCCTCATCCAAATCAAAGGATGCGGTACCTTGTGCGCCGGTTGTCATCACGATAGGTTCGCCCTCCTGCGGAGGAAAAACCGACACTTGTGCGCCCTTAAGGGGAGATTGCGCGATATCGGTGACGGTAAACGTAAAGACCTTTTGCGCCGCCGCCGCTCCAATCACGCTGAACGGGAAAGCGGAGAGCATCACCGCCAATGCCAGCATTACCGCCGCTACACGGAAAAACCCGTTTGCCGCCTTATTCATAACTCTGCACCCATCCCTTTCCTGTATTTCAGAAAGACCTGATATGTTTCGCTGTCCACAATACAGTGGAGCGCAAACGCAAACAAAGTAACCGAAAGAATCGGAAACATCACCGCCGAAGGCACATAAGAAAAAATGATGTCGGTAATAATCAACACCGCTCCCACCAAAATAATCCCATACATAATCAGAGAAAGCGGCCGACGGGAAAAACGAAAAACGCCCGGGAGACGGGAAGCGGAAAGTTCACCCACGGATTTCAATTTTCGCCGGTACGGCCTGATCCGTTTTTTCGCCAACCAAAACAAGACCGTCCCGGAAAATAAAAACAGCCAAAACACCGCCGCAATCACATATCCCAAAATTTTGTTCACAGTTTCCGGGCAAAGCTGTGCCAGAGGTATCGCACTGAGCGAAAAAAAGGAAACGGCAAAACACAAAACGGACGCCCTCATCGGATAAATGGGGTTTTTGCGCACGGTTATGCACCTTCTTTAAGCAATCTTAAAATCTTCACGCAATGATTTCTTCGGTGTGAATAAAACATATTTCGTATTCCACAAAAAAAGCGGATGCATCGGATGCGGCCAACAAAGCTGTTTCTGCGTAAACGGGCGCTGCCGGCCCCTTGTCGTCATGTTCAGCGTTTTTCAGCAAAGTGGTTTCCTGTGCGCTGTGGAGCAATTCAACGGTACTCAGCTTGGCGGTTCCCATCCTGCCCGTTGCGGTAAAGGACCGGGCAACCGGGCGCACGACGGCGGAACTTTTGCCCGCCTGCTTCGCACCGGTTCCCGCCGATGATGAAAGTTTTGCGGATTTGTTCCCGGCTCCGAAATTTCGGCCGCGAATCTCCTCGATTCCTCTGCGCGCATTACGCCCGGTGATATCCCCGATAACGGTGGGAATGTGCAGCAGAAAGAACAGGAGCACGGCCACCGCCAGCATTATTCCGGACAAAATGGCGCCGACGATAAAAATATATCGATACGTTTCGTAAGTCACGCGATGTTCTCCTTTATCAGGTGTCGGTGTCCTTTACGGAAAGCACCTTTGTTTTGGTTGTCGCAATGATTTCCCGCAAATCGCCGATGCTGTCCTGAAGAAAGGCATTGGTAATTCCGTCGCTTTTCTGAGTTATGTTGTCCAGCACACCGGTGATTTCATCCTGCGATGCTACTTCGCAAAACCGGGCAGCGTTATTGCGAATCATATTGACGGTTTCCTTCCAAACCCGCAAGCGCAAATCATCGTCAAACCGATCGGAATCATCGGCAAGCTGGCGAATCTGCGCCCACAGCGTTTGATATTCCTCATACAGGCTGGCATACTGATCCGCTTTGGTGTATTTATCGATATTTTGCAAACATTCGGAAATATCGCAATATATCTGCGCCACCGGATATTTATCCACCGCCGCCTGAAACCAAGAGGCCGCCGCCTGATACCGATCTTTTTCCACATCTACGGTATAGTAAAACAGATAAGCCTCTCCGATCGAAAAGCAAACATCCCGGTATTTATCCGGATCTTCCCGCTCCAATGTACCCAAAGCGTCGGTGACCGTAGCATATCCCTGCAAATCGACGGAATCCAACCCGCTGCGCAATTTCATCAGCACCGCGCTGTCCTGAGCGCTTAACTCTCCGTCCGCAATCAGTGTATCGATAAGGCCGCTGTATTCGTCTGTGCCCAAATACGCTTCCCATCGGGTGGGATCGGTCACCATCGCGTCAAGATAATCTTGGGGAACAGCAGCACTCTTGAGGAGATAATCGTAATTTTCCCCTTTTTTGGTTTCCGCCGAAACATATCCCCAAACGGACGACCCGGCAAAAACCAAGCACAACGCGGCGGGAACCAAAAACCCGAACAGCTTGCGTTTTTGCCGCTTCAGATATTTATCGTCAATCTCGTTGACGTGTTCCAGCGCATACATCAGCTCTGCCGCGGACTGATACCGGTCGTTCGGGTTGCGCTGAGTGCATTTAAGGATAATGCGCTCAAGCCCGCCGGAGAGCGTGGGATTGATATCCCTGATCGGGCGGATCTCGTAAGGGGGCTCGCACGGATTCATTCCGGTCACCAAATGATAAAGCGTTGCCCCCAAACAATAAATGTCCGTTCGGGCATCCGTCTGTCCCATACCGCCGAACTGCTCCGGCGCGGCATAACCGACAGTGCCCAAACAAGTGGTGTCCGCAAGATTTTTTTCTTTAAACTCCCTTGCGGTACCGAAATCAATCAGCATAACATTGCCGTCCGGTTTCAGCATAATATTTGCAGGCTTCATATCTCGGTAGATAATCGGCGGAGTGCGGCTGTGCAAATAACCAAGCACATCGGTGAGCTGTTTTGCCCACTCAATTACATTTTCCTGCGGCTGCGCCCCGTATTCCTCCAGCGCTTTGCTCAGAGAGTTCCCCTGAATATAATCCATCACGATGATAAACGATTCGTCGGTATCGATAACGTCAATAATGCTGGGCAGATTGGGGTGACTCAATCGCTTGAGAATATCTGTTTCCGCAACCAGTCCCTGACGGACTTCCTCGAAATTCATCACCCCGTCTTTGCGAACTTCTTTTACCGCCCATTGCTTGTTGGCTTTTTCGTTCATCGCAAGATAGACGACGCTCATGCCGCCCTGCCCGACTTTATTTAAAATCTTGTACTTTCCGTCCAAGACGGAACCGATTTCCAGCATGTGCGCACCTCCTCAACAGGTTCGAATCAATGCGGCAGAAATGTTGTCCGGTTCCCTGCGCTGCTTATTCCAATCGATTAAAAGACGTAGCGCGCGACTCATGGCGTCCTGATTGGGCGCCGCTTTCGGGCTGAGATGCTCATAGATTTCCCCGGAAGTAATTTCGTGCCGAAAGCCGTCGGAACAAAGCAAATACGACGTATTGGGCCGGGTATCTCCAAAAAACATATCCGGGTACACCTCGTCGGACGCACCCACACATTGCAGCAAAACATTCCGGCGCTCGTCCCGGTTGGCTTGCATTTCCGTCATATTGCCCAAGGCCACTTCACGTGCCACAAAACTGTGATCTTCGGTGATTTGCCGGATATTTGCACCCAGTTCGTACGCGCGGGAATCACCGACATTCAAAATAACATACCGGGTTTCGGTCAGCAGCATCGCCACTACCGTGGTACCCATCCGAATTCCCCGCGCGGCCGCATATGCTTTGATAATTCGATTCTGTTCGGCAATCAACGCCGTCCACTGTTCGCGCATAACGGAATCGTCCATAGAAGAGCGGCAAAGTTCGGGCAGCGCGGTATTTGTCCATCGGTCAAACGCACGCACCACGCCGGCGCTGGCCAATTCTCCTTTTTCCAATCCACCCATGCCGTCGCACAAAACGGCGAAAGCCATGTGCCCCAAACGCGTGCTCAGCCCTTTTACCAGCAGACTGTCCTGATTAGTGGCTTTGGTAAGGCCGATATCCGTATCCGCCGCGGCCAAAAAATTCACGGAATATTCGCCTCCGTCCCGTTCACATCACCTTAAATTCAAATTCTTCATTGGCAAAACGCACGGTATCTCCGCTGTTCAGCGGCACTTCCGACCGGCTTTGTATCATCACGCCATTGACAAAGGTATGATTGGTGGAATCGGTATCCACAATAAAATATTTGCCCTCCCGGGTAAGAATATTCGCGTGGCTTCGGCTGACCGCAGCGTTATCGCTGACGAAATAATCGACATTGCTTTTTTCTTTTCCGATACGGAAAACCGCCCTGTCAATGCGAATGCGTTCATTGTTTTTTCGGCGAATCAAAAACGGAGAAGCCACCGAAAACGACGTCATATTCAAAGTAGCCAGATCGGTGGTATCACCGCCCCGGCCGGGATTCAGCACGGTGGTGTCCCCAAAATTGGCCATATTTCCCGGAACGGGATTCCCCGCAGAAGTGCCAAACGGCGCCGCGGAGATTTCCGAGGGCGAAGCGGGGCGCATAGCAGGGGAAGAAACGGCAGCCGGTGCAACCGGTCGATTGGGAGGCGGAGCATACGGTATTCGATTGTACGCCACACCGGTGGGCGCGGGGGGAAAAGCCCCCGCATTGGATGCCGCACCGGTGGAAACGGGAGTAACGGGCGCCGCGTTCGGCGCCGCTCCGGGAAACCCGGGGGCACCAGGCGTACCGTTCTGTGGCGCGCCGGGAACCGAATACCCGGAAGTAGCGGGAGCAGCTGCTGCTTTTTGCGCTTTCTTTTTTTCTTTTTGCGCTTTATAGGCGGCGGCATTTTCTTTGTTGTAATGCTGCATCAAATAAAACCAACTGATTGGTTTTTCACTCCCGGAAGTACTGTGCGATGATGCGGAATTCCCGAGGCCTTGAGAAACAGCTGGAATACCGGGACCCGGCGGCACCGGCATGCTCTTTTCGTGTTTGGCGGTCTTTTTAGGTTTTGGCACGGGCGGCGTCGCCGAAGGAATATGCCCATCCGGTTGCCGAAAATTTTGCGGCACAGGCGGCTGCTGCGCAGCCACCGGTTGCTGCTGCGGAACAACGGGATTAACCGCTTGAGGCAGACGTTCCCACGCGCCGGCAGGAGCAGCCGGCCGTCTTGTCTGTTCCACGGCGCCTGCGGCGGGCGCCCTCTCCTGCGAAAGTGCGGTTATCAGCTTGCGAAATTCCACCAGCGAAAACGCGGGAGCGCTGTTGAGATAATTCATTATCCGCGCCACATGATCGCAGTTTTCGGTTTGATCAAACTGTGTGGTAAACAGAATTTTCTTGAAAAACATTTCCAGAGAATCGCCGGTTTTCTTTTCTTTCGAGACAATCGGCAGGCAGATGAGCACGGTGTCGCAAGTGGAAACATCGGCGAAAATATGTTCCAAATCGAGAATAAACATGGCGGGATCGATCATGTAATCTTCGGCGGAAAGCATTGCATCGGCAATCCCGGCAAAAATGCCCAGCAATCGCTTTTTGTTGACGGGTCCGGAAAAAAACTGCTTAACGGATGCTCTGGCGGATACGTTAAATTTAATATATTGGCGCGTATTCATCTGAGTAACCACCGCCGGCGCCACACCGGGAATTTTGTTGTTGATAATCATTCCCAGACTCATGGAATCCACTTCATCGCCATCTTTAACGGTATACACAAGATATGTGGTGGTTCCTTGATTTTCAAAGGTAAAATCCATCTCCGCTCATTCTCCTAACGCTTTATATTCAAAGGTTTTCACCTGTACGCTCATGGTGCGGGAAAAAGAAGCGAGCCCGGCCGCATTAAAGGGGTAATTTTGCGTGTACGTCAACGTAAGGGTCAAAACACCGTCGGCATAGCGGCTTTGAGAAAAATCCAGCCCGTCTACGCCGTTTTCGATCCCCACCATTTGAAGTAATTCATCGGCATCGCTATGGGAAGAACGCAGATAAGCGGAAAACCGCTCTTTGGCGAGAAACTGTAAATCGTCGGGATGCGTTTCGTACCATTTGTCTGCGGATGTATAATTTCCATGAACCACATCGGTAATATCCAAGATCATCCCGGCCAAATCGCTCGCACCGCTCTGCGTCACCCTTTCGGAAGAATACGGATCCAACGCCAAACTTTTCGCGGCCGTCAGCAACGTATGCGACATCACCTGCTGGCCCATAAAAAGAATAAATAATCCGTTGGCCACCAGCATCACCGCAACAAAAATCGGCACCACAATACAGGCTTCCAAAGTCAAAGAGCCCTGTGTACGGTTTTCTTTCATCATGTGCGCTTCCTCAATACCCCACAAATTGGCTGATTCGCCCGGCGGGTAGCGTAGGCGACCCTCCCGACGCGACGCCGAGATCGAAAAACGGGTAAAATGTCACATTCGCCGCGATTTCCAAAGCCGTATATGTTGCGCCGAAACGAAAAGTCTTTCCCTGATCGATATAATACTGCTCGGTCTCCATACGAATGATATCCTGAAGACGTCTGATTTGATCTGCCGGATCAACGGCTAAAAACAGCAGCAACAGCATGGTGGTGCGGTAATCGATTTGTGTCCCGTCGCCGTCCATCAACGAGTCTACATCCGATGATGGTTCGTAATTATTTTCGTCGATATATTCCTTCATCTTTACCTTCAGGTTCCCGTCGATTTCGTTTTTCACGGCCGCACTTAACTGTGCATTGGAGACGATGACATCGGTCAGTGTTTCAAGAAAGTCTGGTATTTTAACCGGGGTCAGATAACACTGGCTGCGAATCAAATCGACGGTTCCTCCGTTGACCAAGAGAATCGTGTCGCAAAATGGTTCTATCAGAATATAGAGAATATAGATAAGCCAAGAGGCCACACTGGCCGCTGCCGCGGTTGCCGCCACTGCCCCGTCCTGAAAAACAGAGGGAATATCCAGCAGCAGCCGCAGAAAATAAATGTTGAGAAACGCCACGGTCTGATTGGCGATCTCGGAATTGGTCCCCGCCAAAATAAATTCCATTTCCGCGCCCTTAAATGCTCGGTCTGCACCCCTGCCGTTTTGCAGATTCGAGAGCTGACCGCTCATACTCGAGAGCGAGGATTCTGCGGTACTTTGCGCGGAAGGATAAGCCGGCGGCCGCGCAATGTCGTCATATGGAAATCCGGTCAGTCCCTCCCCTGCCAGTTGTGCCCTCACTCCGCCCGGCACGGCAGCCAAGGCGGCGTCGTCAATTCGGCAGGGAAGATTATGCCGCATATATCCGCTGATCAGCAGCCTTTCGTAAAGCTGTTTCCAATTTCCGGTGAACATATCGCCCGCCAGCGATCCGATGTTACTCAGAATATTCCCGATAATGGAAAACACGGATTGAATCACTTTATAGATGTTTTTAAAAATTCCTGCGAGGGACTTAAACATTTGCACCACATTTAGGGGAACTAATGATTCCCCAAATTCGCTCGCCGCTGTATTTAAGTTGTTGACATTATTGATAAAATCCTGATAAGAACTGGTGGATGCGCTGATGGTCTGTACCTGCGCGTTAAAATCCGGTTCATAACAGATATCCAGATCGAACAGGGAGCGGACAATCTCGACCAGTTTCGTCAGAATATTTTGGACTTTTTCTTCTCCATTTTGGACAATGTTCTCTCCCGCCTCCTGCAAAGCTTGTTCAATCTTGTCCAATAAATTACCAATAAAATTACCAATATCAATATTATGCAAATCCGGAATAAACTTTTCCTTAAAAAATGATTGCAGCAAAGTGAAATCCCCGCTTCCTTGGCTGTCATAAATTTCTTTTACCGTCTCCAGCAAATCCAGAAGATCCGTTTTTGCCTGACTGCTGAGCGGAAACGTAAAATACCGTCCGGCAATAATATCGCTGTACCGGACCATTTGGGAAAGACCGCATTGCTGAAAAGCTTCCTCTACAATTTTGCGCATCACTTCTTTCAGTGCGGATACCGTTTCCTCTTTAAACGAATTCAGCGTATCGGTCACAAGTGTGTCAATTTGAGTGATAACAGCATTCATTGGTTCTACCGCACTTTGGGTAATTTTTCCGTTCGGATCGACTGTATTATCGGCGGAAGAGGAATTAATCGACGCCAAAGCATCCTTCGCCGCTTGCAGCGCTGATTTTAATCCGTCTATAGCCAATTTTACCTCGTCCAGATTTGCCTTGACATTGCCAAAGTCATCCACCAAGCTTTTCCCGGCGGAAGAGAGAGATTGTAAATCCAACGAATAATTTCCCACAAAAGCTTGCAATACTCTGTTTTCCGTTTCCTCCGTTTCCCCGGAGCCGTTCAGCATTACGCCGTTATCCCCAAGCCGCTTATAAAAATCGGCCGTTTTCTCCACCAGTTTATTAGCGGAATTTGTTGCATCGTATATAGCAATCCTTAAATCTCCGAACATATCCTTTAACTTATTCAGCTTGTCCACTACATCACTTAATTTTTCCGCCACCGTGGACAAACCGTCGATAACATTCGTAAAATTCTGGAATCCGGAAAATTCGTTTAATTTTTCCAGCAGTTCTTCTAAATGAAAATCCTTTCCGAGCACCGCCGAAGTGACGGTCAGTTCGCTGACATCCATCAATTGCTTCTTCAGCGTATCGGCATCTTGAAGCGACATCTTTCCGGTGAGGGAAATATTGTTCAGGGAAATCTGATTGCCCATCATTTTTGCGTTTTCGGTAAGCTGCGCAGAAAATCCGGTGCCGAACGAATCTTCCTGAGAAACACACAGCAATCCAAATCGGTTATGAATGTAGGGGTCATAATCGGCCAGAACGGACATGCCCGTGAGTTCGTAAATTTCCTCGGTCAGTTCAATCACCTGCTGCAGACGCGCATATTCCACCAATCCCAGCGCAACCGAAAGAAACGGAGCCAAAATCAGACAGAGCAAAATAGAAATTGATCCGCGTAAGCCCCGAAGCAGTTTTGCTTTGGTAATGCCTTTTTTCTTTCGGCGGCGTGTATCCATGCCATTTTTCCCTCTTTTCACCCGTTATTTTCCGATTAATGGATCAGCTTGAGCGCAAAATTTTTAACATTGGCCCACAGTGATCCGATGCTGTCAAACAGCTGCATATTACTCAGCTGCGAGCTGCAATAGACATCGAAATTCATCAAAGATGTATACGCGGTAAAATCCGTACATTCCGCGTAAACCGTGGAGGAAAAAAGCGTTTCTTCATCCGCCACCCCGGTCATTTCCAAGATACCGCTTAGAAAGAAATCGGTTTTTTGCGAAACGGTAACCTTCACATAAGCGCGCCCGATTCCGGTGGAATGAATTTCACACGACACATTGGCGCTTTGCGGATGAAGCCCCATGCCGGTAAAACTGGCGCGATCCTGAACATAACCGTTCGCACGGCCTTGGTGCGCGTCATTCACGTTCTTTTGTCCGAAAGTCATGCGAAACATTTTGGTACTATTCACATCATCCAGCCGAAGCGACTGCGATTCCATGGGCAAATCCGTAAATTTATAATTTTTGGCGATATTTTCCGCAATTTCGGTCGCCATGGTATGAATCATCGTTTCCTGATAAAAGAAAAAAGAGAGCGAAAGCAAAACAAACAGCAAAATCAGCACGGGAACAATGATAATTACCGCTTCCAGCATGATTTCGCCGCGCTCATCCCCGGCGCCGCGTTCATCAATTCGCTTCACCCGAATCCTCCCCTTTTTTCTTCCGGATTGCATTTATTCTCCGCCCGGCAGCCCCATGGACAATTCCAAAAAGCGCCAATTCCGAATGGTACCGTTTTCATCCGGATCTCCATCTTCCTCCTCGGCGGTATCGGTCAGCACCGGGCAGCAGGCACTGCTGTCCATATACCCCACCTCTTCGAATTGATACGGAATCACCAATTGATTATCCGCGGTAATCATGCCCCATTTTTCTCCGTCCGAAACGCCCGCGAGGCCGTGGGAAAAACTCTTCGCGCCGGCATATTGCGGTTCTATCACCACATTGCCTTCCTCATTCGCAAACCCCCAAAGGCCGCCTTTTTCAAAGGCAATGATTCCGCTTTCGGAAAGAATGCCGATATTTTCGCAATCGAATGTCGCCTGTACCCGGAATTTCTCATCGTACAAGCCGTAAACGCCCTCACTGTTTTTCGCGAGAAATTTGCCGTCACGCATAAAACACCCCGCATCATCCAATACAATCTCCTCAAATGCTTCCGAAACGGGATTTCCGGCGGTATCGATAATCACCCATTTGCCACCGGTTTGCACGGCGGCTTTTTGATTTTGAAACGCGCTTGCCTTATCGTAATCGCCCAATCGTTTTTGCGCAAACTCATCGTAATACCCATACTTGCCGCCTATACAGGCGGGAAGCAGTCCGTCCGAAAAGTACCCCGCCTGCGTGACGGATCCGGGAAAAATGCCCAGCACCGTTTGATTGCTATCCAGCAAACGGCTACCGTTTTGCGGTTCCTCCGCCGCAAAGCCCTCTTTGCGGTAGATACCCAAATATCCGTACCCCTTCTCCAGCAAAAAACCGTCATCGTGGTTGTAAAAATTCCAACCGTCGTTGGTCTTTACGGTGTACACGCCGGATGGCGACGGGAGAACGGCAAAAAACACATTGCTCTGAAACGCAAAAGCATAACGCAACTCCAGCAGCCGCCGGCGGTTCTCCTCGGTATCGTAACCGTTCGCGACCGCAAGGCGAAGACACTTGTATAAACTCTCCCGATCGTTGGCATCGGTGAAAATCTCCGCCGCGCGATCCACCAATGCGCGGTTTGCGGGATAAGCTGAGACCGCCTTTTGCAAAAAAGAAACGAAATCGTCGAGTGTTTCCTCGGGCGCTTCCGCGTACCGCGCGTTATAAGCGCTCAGTTCCTTTTGAATAATTTCCTCGCTCGGGTCAAGGGCAAACGCCTGTTCGTAATTGCCGATGGCGCGCTGATACAGCCCCTGCGAAGCCCATTCATCCGCCTGAACTACCGCGTCATTCGCCTGATGTTTGTCTGATCCGGCATGGGAAACCGTGGTGACCCAGCCGTACCCGCAAAAAATCACCAACAATACGACGATCACCGCGTTGACTTTGTTCATCCCGCACCTCTTTTCTCACCCGGCTTAACCGGAAAATACCGAATACAGCAACAGCATCCCCGTGTACCCTGCAAACAAAAAAGGCGCAAAGGGAATGCGATCCGCCTTCTTTTTCCGCCGGACAAGCATCAGCACCGCCCCCGTGAGGGCGCAAAGCAACAGCCCCAGTAAAGTGGCAATAAGCGTTTCGAATACCCCAAGCAGCAGACCCAAGGCCGCCAGAAGCTTGACGTCCCCCGGACCCACACCGCCCTTTGTCAGGCGAGCCAGCAGGTAAAAAACCGCAAAGCAAAAGATAAGCCCGATAAAGCGGGATATCAACGCGGAAAGCGCCGTCTCGCGCCGCCAAATCCATTCGCATCCCAGCAGCGCCACACCAACGCCGAGCGCGATTAACACGGCGGCGTTCGGAATCTTATGGATTTTGGAATCGGTTACCGCCGCGGAAAGCAACAATACGCTCCCAAACGCGTACCGACAAGCATCAAGGACGCTCACGCCACGCCACAGCAGCAAAAAAGCGCACACAGCGCACACACCGGACGCGGCGCAAAGCACCCCTACCGCCTTTGCCCCGAAACGTTTGAATGGGATCGGGCCGGGCGGCGCGGAATCCTCACGGGAGGGCGAAACCTTCGCTTCCCCGCCCGCACCCCGCGCCGCCACAGCCGGCGTGAAGGCAAACGAGACGCACCCGACGGCGAACGCGACCAGCCATACGGCCATCGCAAAAATAAGTTGCATAAACGATTATTATTGCCCAAGTTGTGCCAATAAGTTTGTTACTTGTTGATTGACAAATTCAAATATTCTCTCCTTGAGTGAGAGAAATAGTACTGCAATGCCTAACACCACAACCAAGACAATCGCAATCGAAATAAAGTTGGTATCGCCCTGTTCCCCCCGCAGGAAATCCTGCACGGCGTACCGAGCGCGCAGTGCAAGCTCTTGCGTTTTTTTGACCAGTTTTTTCACAACAATCGCTCCCTTTTTCTTTTGTATTATCTTAAAGCAAAATTTGCCTTAAAATGCCATACTTAAAACATCATGCCGAACGCACCGCACATCACGGCAATAATAATGCCAATAAACAGCAAAACCGTTGGGAGGAGCATTTTGGAAGACGCCGCTTCCCCCTTTTGCAACATCAGCTGCTTTTTCAGCGTCCACATTTCCACCGACTGCCGCGCCAGAAAATCGTTGAGTTCCGCGCCGCCGCGCTCTATGCTCTGAGTGAGGGCACCGGTAAATTTGCGCACTTCCGGGGCGTTGGTTAAAACGCCGAACTGGTGAATCGCGTCCACTTCGGGCATTCCGTTTTCCATATCCGAAAGAGAAACGCGCATCAGCGAATACACGGTTCCCTCCTTACTGAGCGCAATCGTTTTCCACGCTTCCCGCAGCATCATTCCGGCGTTGATGAGCAGCGCCATGGTGGAGACAATCTCGGGCAGTTCGCTCACGCATTCTTCTGAACGCGTCTGCACCAGGCCGTTCATCCGGGTTAAAAAGTACCCGTCGAATACCCCGCCGATTAAAACGCCAATCATCAGCATCAGGGCGGAGCCGGACGCGCCCGCCAGCAAAAACCCCGCGGTGAGGCAAAGCAACGAGAACGAAAGCGCCTGCGCCCAAACCACCGAAGCGTAATATTCTGCGTAATTGGCACCGTACAGCAATTTAGCGTTTTCCAAAAGCCGGTCTTTGAATTTGCCCTTCATCGCAAACAGGGAAAAATGGCTTAAGGCAAACCCCGCCGTATACAGACTTTTCAGCGGAAACTCGCCGCTTTCCAGATTTTCCGTAAGAGAGGCGTATTTGTTCCCGCGCACACACATCACGATAAACAGAATCAGCAAAAGCGTGCCCGCCGCCATATACACCGCCTGCACGCCCGTCACCCCTTTATATCCGTGATCTTGCGCCCAAGGCGGTATGCGGCGAAAGTCAGGCCGGCACAGACCGTAAGGCCGATCACGCCGATCATACTCGCAAAGCTGGCCGCAAAATCCGCGCTGAGCAGACGCATCATCAGCACAATGACAATGGGAAGAACCGTCATGATGTTCATCTGCATCTTGTTTGAGGTCATCGCCGTTTCGATCTCACTGGATATCATAATTTTTTCCGAAATAATCTCGGTGGTTCGGCGTACGATAGATTTGATGTTGCCTCCGGTTCGATAGCAGGTTGCAAACACCGTGGCAAAATTAGCAATATCCGAAACTCCGCTGCGCTTACCAAAATCCTCCAGCATAACCTCCACCGGGATATTGTTGCGCACGCCGTTTCTAATCTCGGCCACTTCCTGAACCATATACGCATCCGAGGCAAGCTGACTTTGCAAATCCAAATAAACCGCATCCAAGGCATCTGTCATATTCATTCCTCCGGCCAGCGCATTGGTGAGGGCGGAGGCAAAATCGCTAAACTGTTTTTTCAGCCGGTTCACCCGCTTTTTGCACAGGGATTCGCCGATGACCGGAAGGAAAAACTTAATCGCCAGCAGACCGAAGCCCGCAAAAATCGCAACATTGCTGACAACGGTCATCAATGTTGTTTGCCCGTTTTCTTTAAACAGTCCGCCGTAAAAAATGAGCCCGACGACTCCGCCCGCAATCAACAGCAGTAAGCCGTAACCGAGTTTTTCGTTCATACGCATCTCATATACCCGGTAATTCAATACCCGAGTGTTGATACGGGAAGTATAGTATTGCGGTTCCGTTTGCTTTTTGGCCATACCGTTCCCCTTTTCTGCTATCGCCGCCGAACGACCCGATTATATTTCGTCCGTTACGCCGTACAACTGAAGCTTAAACGTGTTGCGCATTTTGTTTTCGGTGCGAACCAACCGGCCGGATACTTTGGTTAATGTGGAACGCTCATCCTCTTCAAAGACATACAGCGGATTCAGCACGATTTCTCCGTTTTCATACCCCGCCACTTCGGTAATTTCCATGGTTTTGCGGGATTTATCCCGCAGGCGGGAAAGGTGAATGATAATATCCACCGCGGAAGCAATCTGCCGGCGTATGGCTTCCAGCGGCAAACCGGACGCCCCTTGCAACACCATGGTTTCCAAGCGACTGAGCATATCCCGTGTGGAATTGGCGTGCCCGGTGGAAAGAGATCCGTCGTGGCCGGTATTCATTGCCTGAAGCATATCCAGCGCCTCTCCGGAACGCACTTCTCCCACAATGATTCGTTCCGGCCGCATACGAAGGGAAGATTTAATTAAATCGCGAATGGTAATCTGCCCCGCTCCGGACGCATTGGCGTTTCTGGTTTCCAGACTGACCAAATTTTCCACGCCGGTAATCTGCAGCTCAGCGGAATCCTCTATGGTGATCAGACGTTCATCCTTCGGAATAAAATCCGAGAGCGCATTCAAAAAAGTTGTTTTTCCGGAACCTGTTCCTCCGCTGATAAATATGTTATACTTAGCTTTGACGAGAATCGCCAATTTCTCCGCGATTTCCCGCGTTAAAGAACCGTATTCGATGAGCTTATCGATGGTCATCGGCGTTTTGGAAAATTTCCGGATGGTGATGGTCGGGCCGCACAGCGCAATGGGCGGCAAAACTACGTTTACGCGGGATCCGTCCGGCAAACGGGTATCGCAAATGGGATTAGCCTGGTTGACTTCTCTTCCCGCCAGCCCGACAATGCGCTGAATAACATCTTCCAGACGCCGCTGGCTTTCAAACCGCTTGTCCAATTTAAACAGTCTTCCGTTTTGCTCGATAAAGACATGATCCGGCCCGTTTATCATCACTTCGGTAATCGAATCGTCGCTTAAAATCGTATCCAGCAACCCGAACCCGCGAATAGAACTGTACACCTGCTGCACGATGGAAACTCTTTGCTCAATCGGACAATAACTTCCTCCGATTTTTTGAGAAACAATCTCCTCGATTTTTTCTTCGAGTTTATCGTCCTCCATCTCGCTGAGCGGAAGGGTATCCGTCACATATTGGCGGATATCCGTAATCATTTGCTGTTCCCCGGCTTTGTCCATTCCCCTCACCCGATTGAAACAATTTTCGAAAGAAAGTCCATATGCGACAGCTGATCCACAATCTGCGCGGCGGTCGCGTGCGTATACCGGGGCGCCCCGCCGACGCTTCGAATTCCGGTCTCCGGAAGGGTTCTTCCCGTCTTATTGCTAAACTTGTTGTAAATCAGACAACAGCGGTTGAGCAGGCGGCATTCCCCCTGATCCTCCAAGACAGAAAGCGATCGGTAAGCCCTGAGTATCTTTTGATTGGAAATCTCCGAACCGTCCCCAACCCAGACGATCGAATGAGCAACGGCGTAGCATTTGAGCATCTCCGCATCCAGCGCAAAATCTATATCGGCCACAATTACATCATACGATCCCGTCCACTGCAATTCGGTAATCAACCGCACGTATTCTTCGGCCTTGACGGACAGCATATCCAAGGCAACCGTAACAGGAGCGTAAAAGGACACCCCGCAAGCGTCCCGCTTGACACAACTTTCCAATTTAAGTGAAAAATTCGATTTCTTGTTTTTTAGAGCGAAAATCACATCGCTCATGGTAAAAGGCCCTTCAGCCTGAAAGAAGGATTCCGAAGAGCCAAATTTTTCTAAATTTAAATACAGGACGCGCTTGCCCGAGGCGGCAAACACCCGCGCACTCGCCGCCGCCACGGTAGAGGTTCCCGTTCCACCGCAGGGAGATGAAAAAATCACCACCAAGCAATCATCGTTTTCCGGCTTGAACTCCGCCATATCTCCGGCGGTTTCCGAATACAGACTCAGAATTTGCTTGAAAATCTGTTCCACACGCTGAAATTTGCAAATGGCGTGCCGGTTGCGCACCGTTGTAACGTCCGGCGAATCGACAAGGTACGCAAACCCGCACCGTTTCGGAAGCGACTCGACATGAATATCAAAGGCGTCCGATGCAACCAGCATATCAATCTTGGCCGATTCCAAACTGCTCAGAGCAATCTTCGGATCCGAAAAGGAATGTACTTCCACTTTATCGGCATATCGGGTTTCAAATACCGCCGTCAGCCGTTTTAGATAAGAAATATCCGTTTCCAAAACCGCAAGCCGGATTCTCAACGCCTTCCCCTGCCTTTCCAAAGCATTTCGCTTTGCGTAGAACAAACCCTTCTATACCAAACAAACGGAAGACAGCCGGAAATCCAAGGAATTACGCGGAAAAATGTATGTGCCGTGCTTTTTTCACCGGTATAACAACCTTTTTTGACCCCTTATGACGTTTTTGACGTATACATTGTTTGCCGCGCCCAAAGCTTTTCCAGCTCAACTCGCTTTCTTTCCATAGAGGAGTGCACATAAGTATTTAAAGTGATATTGACATTTGCGTGACCGAGAATTTCGCTGAGTGTTTTCACATCTACTCCTGCTTCGATACATCGGGTTGCAAAAGTGTGCCGCAACGCGTGAAAACGTATCGGCCGTATGCCACACTGTTCCAACCGGCGGTGATAGCGGTAATCTAAGGTTCTGGGATTGATAAATCGAGGCGTATCGGATACCACATAAGGCACCGTTCGGGACAGACCGGCCTCGGCCAGCAATTCCGCTAAAGGCAGGGGAATGGGGATATCTCTTTTGGATGAACCGGTTTTTGGTGTATCCAAAACCCACATGGATTTGCCTCCGCTTTCAGCGCTTTGGACACGGGAAACGGTATGGCGAATATGTACAATCCGCTGATCGAAATTGATATCCTGCCATTGCAAAGCGCACACTTCGCCGATACGCAAACCGGTTTTCAGGGCAAACAAAATGCCGATACCTGTTTCATCGGGGTGCTGCAAAATACCGGATTCCAGTTTTTCTTCTTCCTCTGACTGCAAAATCGGCGTTTCCGGCGGAATAACCGAAGGATACGGAAACGAGATTGGAACAGCGCCGATCCATCCTAAAGATACCGCATAGCGAAGGGCACTTTGAACCACTTGCAGGATGCTGCGAACATAGGAAGGCGAAAGTCCGCCACTTTGATCTAATCGTCCTTGATTTATTTTTTCCGTCAAAAAACCGTTGATATCTTCTTCGGTTATCGCGCCGATGGGAATCGCTCCCAACCGCGGAAGAATATGACTTTTAATCAAAAAACAATACCTCCAAAAGGTAGCGCCTTTAGTTCGGATGCGCTGAGACTCCAGCCATAACCGCAGCACCTGAGCCAGTGTCATATTTTGTTCTTCACCCGCAATAGCCGTATGACGATTGGCAAGTGCTTCATTCCGCTTTTCTTTTGCTTCTCGGTATGTTGCCCCGTATACGGATCCGTACACAATGCTGCCGTTTGAACGTCTTTCTTTCGCATATCTGGCTTCCCATCTCCCATCTTTTCTCTGACGAATGTTTTCTCCGCGCTTTGACATAATACTTCCTCCTCTGTATTTCAGGCATCAACGCATAGAAGACCTAAAGATTCCGAAATAGATTTTCGCTGAGCCCTGCGGTATGCCTGTTTTCAGAGTTATTCTAACGGCTGATGCCCGGAATATTAACCCTGAAAATGACCACTTAAGTCCTATGGTGAAAAGTCAAGAGGAGAAAAGAAAAAATAAATATAGTGATATACCACAAAAATCAATTTTATTTTTGGCAAATTCACAGAGAAACATTTTGCCGAAAAGGAATTGACGAATACATGATTTCATGCTAAAATTTGTTTGGAGTAGAGCAGTACCCCACAGCTACTCGATGTATAGAAGGGTTTGTTCTACGCAAGATTTCGGCAACCGTCGCTTACACAAAACTGTTTTCGAATCAACTCAAGTAAATCAATAATCTTAAGCAAAACGGCCCCGGCGATAGATAATCGTCGGGGCCGCATGTAGGCAAAAAGTCAAAATAGGGTATTGACAATTTAACGAAGGTAGTGTATGATAGAGCGCGTCGTATAAGAGCGGATCGTTCGCGGGAGCATAGCTCAGCTGGGAGAGCACTTGCCTTACAAGCAAGGGGTCACAGGTTCGAGCCCTGTTGTTCCCACCACCCTGTGGGATCCACACGGCCCGGTAGTTCAGCTGGTTAGAACGCTAGCCTGTCACGCTAGAGGTCGACGGT
>CAZMAM010000002.1:0-78041 GCA_964564305.1 uncultured Eubacteriales bacterium | reverse complement strand
TGATTCAATCGTCAGTGTTCGAGTAGCGTGTTCAACTTATTATTGCAATTTTCGCTTTTTTTAAAATCCAAAAATGCCATGGTGACATCAGCTACAACTACATCGGGATACTTCCCGCCTCGCTTTTAAACGACCTGATAAACGAGAACGCGGCATGACCAAAATCACGCCGCGCTCCGAAAAAAATCTGAACTTGTTTTATTGAATGCCGCCGGGGTATTTTTTTTTTACTTCGGCGGATTCTTATTTTGCACTCAGTGATGTGCAAACCCTTCGAAACCCGAAACCAACCGATCTATTATCGCTTCGGCGAATATGCCTTTACAGCCCTTAACAGCTTTGACGGTCTCTTTTACATCTGTGGCTGTTCGGATTTGACGGTCTCTTTTACAATTTTGGTTGTGCGGACCGGTCTTCATGACGCAACACAGCGGATTCGCTGCGCTTCACCATCATCATGGCGGAAATGGGCGGAACGTCCGCCTTTTCGCAAGCCACATCCAAAAGACGGGTACCTGCCTGTTCTCCGTTGACATACACACCCCAGTTGCCTTCGGGAAGAGAAATTTCCGCGTTTTCCCGAGTGGGATTAAAAATCAAAATCAGCGGCGCATCTTCATCACAGGTAATATGAAACGCAAGCACATTGGGCGGAGGGGATGAATGAGCGGTAATATGCGCCTGCGCCTCCTCATGGGATGACAGCCGCAGCCCCGCATGCGCCTTGCGAAAAGCAATAAGCCCTTGATAGTAAGCGCTGACCGCCGCTGTCTGCGGATTATCCAATGTCATCCATTTGATGCTGTTCACTGCGTCTGGCGCATTGTAGCTGTTCTCCACCAGACAGCCGTGGCGATCTGCCTTGGTGCGCAGCATTTCTTCCCCGGCCTGAAAAAAGGGAACACCCTGAGACCCGAATACAATGGCGGCCGCCAGCTTGTTCATACGGATTAAGTCCTCACGGGAGGCATCCAAGCGGGAAAGCTCCAGCCGGTCGAACAACGTGTGATTGTCGTGACAAGAAGCATAATTGATCATTTGAGAAGGATTGGCCGACCAATCGGTTCTGCCCTGAATACAGCCAAACACCGTCCCCGTTTTATCGAATCCGCCCGCGACATATCCGGGTTCCCGGTGAAAAGTACCGCCCTTCAAGGCATCGCGCATCGTATCGGAAAAATAGGCAAAATCCGGCGTCTTCCACGAATTCCATTGGGTGGCCAGTTCCACTCCCTGCTTGGTCACGGCGGTTCCCATGGTCCATCCTTCACCGTAAAAAATCACGTCCGGATGTTTTTGATGAACCGTACAAACGATTTCGTTGACGGTATCAATATCCAATAATCCCACCAAATCAAAGCGAAACCCGTCAATATGATATTCGTCCGCCCAGTAATTGACCGAATCGACAATGTATTTGCGCACCATACTGCGTTCGGAAGCGGTGTCGTTCCCGCATCCCGATCCGTTGGAAAGGTGACCATGGGCATCTGTTCGGGAAAAATATCCCGGCACCAGCCGGTTAAAACAAAAGCTTTCTGCGTACTGAACATGATTATACACCACATCCATAATCACGCTCAGGCCGTTTTCGTGAAGCGCGCGAATCATGCACTTCATTTCTTTTACCCGTACTTCGCCGTGATAGGGATCGGTGGCGTATGAGCCTTCCGGCACATTAAAATTGACGGGATCGTATCCCCAGTTGTACTGTTCTTTTTCCGGCGCGGCTTCATCCACCGATCCGAAATCATATACCGGAAGCAGGTGAATATGGGTTACGCCGAGTTCTTTGATATGATCGAGCCCGGTAGGCATTCCGCCGGGCGTTTTGGTCCCCGTTTCGGTAAGGCCGAGAAATTTTCCCGTATGAACAATCCCGGAACTTGCATCGGCGGAAAGATCCCGCAAATGCAGTTCATAAATCACCGCGTCGGTTATCCGCTCACCGGCGTGGGGGTTTATATCTTCTTCCCAACCGAGAGGATTCGTGGCGCTTAAATCGATTACCATCGCCCGTTTCCCATTTACACCCGTGGCACGGGCGTAAGGATCGCATGCGCGCGCAGATTTTCCTTCTGTATTGACCTTGTAGGTATAATATACGCCGTTCAAATCGCCGCCAACCAGCGCTTCCCAAGTACCGCTCTCGCCCGGCGCCATGGGAACCGTCATAAACCGGTCGCGATGGGTCTCATTGCCCGAACGGTACAGCTCCAACGTTACCGATTGCGCGGTGGGCGCCCATACGCGAAAAGCGGTCTTTTCCCGGGAGTACACAGCCCCCAAATCGTCACCCGAATAGGTGTATTTTTGTTCAAAGGATTCTGAAGAATAGGTTAGTGTCATAATACTGTCCTTTTAATCGGTCACGGTAAACACCACGGTAACGGGTTTCGTCTGCGGGGCAGAAACGGTTAGGCACGCCTCCCCTGCCCTGCCGACCGTGCGGATATACGTTCCCGCGCAACCGCCCTCAAGGGTAATGATTTGCGGCCCCACCAGCTGTGCGTCGCCCCGAAGGGAAAGCGTGACTGGCAATTGCGCATAGGGTGCGGGGTTGTTGAATTCGTCCAGCACACGGATACGCACCGCCGCCATATCGTAACATTCCCCTTCATAAAGGGACGTGGCGGTGGGAATAACTTCCAGATGAAGCGATGCGGACGGGCCTTTGACGGAAGACGCCACAACCTTACCGTCTTTCACAGCGTCAAACCGCCATGTCGGCACCGAACCGCCCCAGTTGCCGACATATTTTCCGTAGAGCATATACAATTCATCGAAGGACATACGGTAAAGCGCAAGGGTGGAATCCATAAATTCCCGTTCCGCTTTCGGCAGGTTTTCAAAGCCGTAATGTCCTGCGGAAAGCAAAATACGGCGAAAGGCCGCCGCTTTATCTTTTTCGAAGCCCTCCCGCGATTCCAACTGCGCCCCAACCATGTCGTCAATAAGCACAGGCGGATGCTTCATTGCCCGATAACCTTTCGGGCGAAACGCAGCGACATATTCCCCGTTTTTATACAGGCGGACTTCGTCCACATTGGTGAATGCATATACGATATCGACTTTGCCCTCGGAATAATCGCCGATATCCATACAGGAACCCACTTGCAAAATCGGTTTTTCCCCCTGAGAAGCATACACCGCCGCCGCCAACTTCGGATTACGAAAAGCATCCAGCACACCGTGGTAGCAAATTCGATCACCCGAGCCGAAATCCCGGTGTGTCGAATAATCAAACATACACCAGGCAAACATACCCGCATGCTCGCCGTCCGCCATCGCGTCATCGAGTACCCGCGCATGACGCAGCGCGTGTTCCTGCCTTTTTTGCCAAGGGTCGAACATCTTGGTGGGAAACATATGCCCGTTACACTCGGAAATCAAAAAAGGCTTTTGCATGTCCGGAGTCACATCGGCTTTCCGTCTGCACCCAGGATTGACACCGGTATGGGAAAAATCATTGTAGGCATACACATCTTCCAGCAGGGAACTCTTTAACAAATACCGCACACCGGATGTCTGACGGGACGGATCCAGCCGATGAGCCAATTCATTGGTTCTGGTGTAAAGCAAATCACAATCCAGACTTTCGTTTATACGTACGCCCCAAAGGACAATGCTGGGATGATTGCGGTATTGCGTAATCATCTCGGCCACATTTTGCACCGCCTGATCCTGCCACGTTTCATCCCCGATATGCTGCCATCCGGGAATTTCGGTAAAGACCAAAAGTCCCTCCCTGTCGCAGGCATCAATAAAATACGGTGACTGAGGATAATGGCTGGTGCGCACCGCGTTGCAGCAGAGTTCCTGTTTTAAAATGCGGGCGTCTTCCCGCTGCAGGCGCTCGGGTGCGGCATACCCAATAAAAGGATAACTCTGGTGGCGGTTCAGTCCCCGTAAAAAAAGCCTCTCCCCGTTCAGATAGAATCCGTCCGAAAGAAATTCGGCCGTGCGAAATCCGAAAGTGGTTTGCACACAATCCCCAAAGACGCCGTTTTCCGTTACAGCGGCACGGCAAATATACAGCTGCGGATGATCTGTCGTCCAAGGAGAAACGCCGGGAACCGAAAGCGTCGCCGAGCTCCCGCCGGAGGTGCAACTGGCCAACACGACACCGTTTTCATCAAGGATTTCCACCAACACGGCATCGCCGTCGGAAAGATTCGCCTGCCAGGAAACCCGCGCATGGGTAAGATCCGGCGTTTGTACAAAAAGATCGGTAATCATCTTCTGCGGGCGGATGTCCAGCCAGGCATCTCGATATAGCCCGCCGAATGTGAGATAATCGATTAAAAATCCGAAAGGAGGCACGGCAGGATTTTCGGTGGAATCCAGTTTTACACAGATAAGATTATCCCCCGGCCGAACAGCAGACGTGATTTCCGCGCGAAACGCCGTATAACCGCAGCGGTGTTCGGCAATTTGCTGCCCGTTGACAAAAAGTGTCGCAATATGCGCCGCGCCGTCAAATTGCAGAAAAACCCGCTGACTGACCTGCTGACGAGACAGAACCACATGGCGCCGGTAACCGCTTACCATTTCATAATCGCGGCTGTCGGCATAATGCAGCGGCATTTCTTTAACGGTATGCGGCAGGCGCACCGCCTGTGCTTCCCCTTCGCCCCCGCAAAAGGATTCTGTCCACTGAGGGACAAATTCCCAATCGTTATTCAGCCTCTCCATCGATTACTCTCCCAAAACAACACTCGTTTTCCCGTCAACAGTCAGCGTATTCCCATCCAGAGAAGCGGAACCCGCGCCGATAACCGCTTTTAATACGGTAAAATGCTTATCCGTCGCGGCAGAGAGATCGTATGTAACCGGATCATCTGTGGTGTTGTGCAATACCGCCACCGTCACGCCCTCATATTCGGAAACAAAACCGCCCAGTTTGGTTCCCTCACAGGTCAGCGCGGTATATTCGCCTCTGGCGATGGCCGGATTGGCCTTGCGAATCATAATCAGCTTTTTGTAATAATTGTATAAACTGTCTCCGTCCCCAATTTGTTCGGCAACGGTGGCGTTCACCCGGTTATCCGCTTTGTAAGTGGATCCTACCGGGTCTTTAACGGTGTCCTCATCGCCCCATTCCATCTTTAAACGCCGGTTGGCGTCGGTATTCGATCCGCCGCGGGAACCGCGCAACCCGATTTCTTCACCGTAATACAGGAACGGCGAACCGGAAGACAGCAGATACAAATTGGCCGCCATGCGCATTTGCCCGCTTGCTTCCGTTAAAAAGCCGGCGGCGCGATCCGTATCGTGATTGGCAATAAAGGGCACCATCATCGCATCTTCCCGCAAACCGTGAATTTCTTCAAGAAAAGCCTGCACATAGTGGGTATAGACATCGACATTGCCCGCACGGGATGCCTGCGCAACGTGCCCGGAACTCTGAGAAACGGTAAAATTAAAGCAATTCAAAGCGGAAAAATATTCATCCGTCACCGAATCGCTGTCCCAAACTTCCGCAACGGTGTAAATATCCGGCTTAATCGCGCGAAGTTCCTGCATATACCATTGCCAAAATTCGCCGCTTGTTTTATTGTCGCCGAAATAAATATATTTCGCCGCGTCAAAACGAAAACCGTCCACGCCAAGATTCAGATAATATTTCGCCACATCCAAAACCGCCTGCCGAACCGCATCGTTATCGTAATTGAGTTCCGGCATACCGCTGGAAAAATTACATTCGTAATCGATATCGGTACCGGAGAGCGGGGCAAAAGCCCTGCCGTTCGGTTCATCCTCCTGCGCGGTATAGTACGTGTAAAAATCGTAATACGGGTCCGTGGGATCATCGTTGCGATGCGCCGCACAAAAAGCCTGAAACCAAGGATTTCCGGTTCCGGTATGATTCAGCACCAGATCGAGAATCACCTTGACATTCCGTTCATGGCAAACCTGCACCAGTTCCTTCAGGTCATCCTCGGTGCCAAAAGCGGGATCGATCGTATAGTAATCATCTACATCGTACTTGTGATAACTCTGAGACTTAAAGATAGGGGTAAGCCAGATGCCTTCCACGCCCAGACTCACGCCGGAATCTTCTTTGCCGTCGTTCAGATAATCCATCCGGTTGATAATTCCACGCAAATCTCCCGTACCGTCTCCGTTAGAATCGGAAAAAGAACCGACAAAAATTTCATAGAATACCCGGTAATTATCCTCGCTGGCCGAAGCGGAAAGACAAAACGGATCGTCGATAACCGCCTCGCCTTTTTCGTTCAGCAGATATTTCCCGGTGACATCCTTAGCCACGTTGTCTCCCCCTTTCGTCGGCGCGGGCTGATCACCCTCCTGATCACGCCCGCATCCGCAACAGGCAATCAGCAGCACACCCGCGAGAAAAAGGGCAAATATACGCCTGATTTTGTCCATTCTTCCAATCCCCTTCCCCCATACAGTCGAAAAAAGAGCCGTGGCCGCCAAGCAGCCACGGCCTTTTTCATACGAACAAACGAATCAAACAGATCTCACGGATTAGAACAGCAGATTCTTCTCCGTCTTCGGGTCGAAGAAATGCATGGCTCTTCCGCCGAAAGTAATGTGCAGACCGTGACCGGTCACCAACGATTCGCGATCTCTGCTGTCCAAATCCAAAGTCGGAATGCGCACCACCATACGGGTACCGTCTTCGGTGTCCACATGCAGATGCAGCTCGGAGCCCATCATCTCGTTGACAATCAGCTTGCAGGGAATGGAGTGCTCGGCTTCATGAGAAAGCACAATATGCTCTGGACGGACGCCAAGAAGAATTTCACCGGATTTGACGGCCCTTCTGGCCAGCATCTCACCCTTCTCGCCCTCAACAGGAATCTTGGACCCAAACGGAGTCACATAATATTTCCCGTTTTCCACTATGAGATTGGTTTTGATGATGTTCATTTTCGGCGCGCCGATAAATTCCGCCACAAAGAGATTCTCCGGCATTTCAAAAACTTCTGTGGGCGTACCCACCTGCATGATATAGCCGTCTTTCATAATCACGATGCGATCGCCCAAAGTCATGGCTTCGGTCTGATCGTGAGTGACATAGATAAAGGTGGTATCCAACTGCTGGCGCAGAAGGATAATTTCTGCGCGCATCTGATTGCGGAGTTTCGCGTCCAAATTGGAAAGAGGCTCGTCCATAAGAAAGACTTTGGAATCCCGCACCATGGCGCGCCCGATCGCCACACGCTGCCGCTGGCCGCCGGAAAGCGCGCGGGGTTTACGCAACAGGTACTCCGTGATGCCTAAAATATCCGCCGCTCTGGTCACCTTTTCGTAGATAACATCTTCCTTCATCTTTTGCAGACGAAGCGAAAAAGCAATGTTGTCGTATACCGTCATATGCGGATACAACGCATAGTTTTGGAAGACCATGGCAACGCCCCGATCTTTCGGCTGCAGATCGTTGACAACCTCGCCGTCAATCTCCACGGTACCGCCGCTGATATCCTCCAAACCGGCAATCATGCGAAGGGTAGTGGATTTTCCGCAGCCGGAAGGACCGACGAACACCACAAACTCTTTGTCTTTGATATCCAGATTGAAATCGTGGACGGCTACCACATTATTGTCATAAACCTTTTTGACATCGGTCAGTTTCACACTTGCCATTATTTAATGCACTCCCTTCTTATTAGCCTTTAACGGCGCCGCCGGTCACGCCCTCGACATAATACTTCTCCAGGCAGAGGAACAGAATCGTCACCGGGATGGCAACGATAACGCCGCCCGCGCAGAAGGTGGTGTACATGTTGTTAATCTGATCGTTGGAGAGCCAACTGTACATTCCGACCGCAACGTTGTACCCGGCGGATGTTCCAAACGCCACATATCTTGCGAAGACGAAATCGCCCCAAGGCCCCATAAACGCCGTTAAAATCGTATAAATCACGATGGGCTTGGACAGGGGAAGAATGATTTTGTACAGAACTTGGAATCTGGTTGCGCCATCCACTCTGGCGGCTTCATCCAGCGATTTGGGAATGGTGTCGAAGAAGCCTTTGGAAACATAATAACCCATGCCGGAAGACGCCACGCCCACTAAAATTAAGCCGGGAACCGCATTTTCCTGAGTCAGGCCGAGATCCGCCAGAACACGGTAGAGGATAATCATGGTGAGCATTCCGGGGAACATGCCCAAAATCAGCATGAATCGCATCAGCGGTTTTCTGAGTTTAAAACGAAAACGGGAGAGCGTATAACTCATGCACAACTGAATAATGGTAACCAACACGGCAGAAGCCAATGCGATAATAAAGGTGTTGACATACCAACGTTTAAAATCGGAATTCCAAAGGTTAATGTAATTTTGGAACCCCCATTGCTTGGGAATAATATACCCGACCTGCCCGGTAAGTTCACAGCGGAAGGATTGCAGAAGGATGAACACAAAGGGCAAAAGCCAAATAACGCTGATGATAATCAACAAAATGTAGATAGCGGTGTTGCTGATGCGATTGACAGCCTTCAAACCCATGTGCTGTTTCATGGTGCTGCCTTTATTTTTGCTCATCACTGGTAATCCTCCTCATTCTTAATTGACGGCAGGGCATTGTACACAATAAGGGAGATCACCGCAACCACCACGAAGACCATGATGCCAACCACAGAAGCCAAATAGTACTGCGACTCCGCACCGGTTGTTATCTTGAACAGCCAGGTGACCAGCAAGTCGGTAAAGCCGACAGACCCGGCCGCACCGGACGCGCGGGGATTCGTCGGTCCGCCTCCGGTTAACAGATAGATAACATTGAAGTTGTTCATATTCCCGGTAAACTGAGTAAGCAAATAAGGAGCCGTAATGAACAGCATATAGGGCAGTGTAATCTTCCTGAATTGCTGCCACGCATTGGCGCCGTCTATCTTGGCGGATTCATAAAGATCCGCCGGAATATTCATTAAGATACCGGTGGCAATCAACATCAGATACGGAATACCAATCCAGATATTGATAATAATCACGGTGATTCTCGCCCACCATTCGTTTTCCCAGAACGGCAAGGGATTCTGTATCCATCCTAAGCCCTGAGGACCGAGCGAGAGATTAATCAAGCCGTTTTTCGCGAACATCTTGGAAACGTACAACAGGGAAATAAATTGCGGGATGGCCACTGTCATGACCAAAATGGTGCGCCACATCTTCTTCAGACGTATGCCCTTTTTGTTAATCATCATAGCGACGAACATCCCGAGGAAGTAGTTGGTAAAGGTCGCAAAAAATGCCCACGCCAGTGTCCAAACCAAGATTTCTCCGAAGGTAGCGGCATATGACTGCGTTCCGGAGCCTCCGGTAGACGTCCAGCTGAACAGGGTTCTAAAGTTATCTAAACCTACCCATTGGAACAGCGCATTCGAATAACCGTTATGGTTGCCATCGTAATTGGTAAAGGCAACCAAAATCATAAAGACGATAGGCAATACCGTGAAAACCACAATGCCGGTCATCGGAAGGGCCAGCAACGTCGCATGGAATTTTTCATCGATCATAGAGCGCAAATCGTCTTTGTCTCTCTTTAACTTCTTTCCGGAACGGAGAATTTCCTCCGCAATCTTATTTTGACGGACATTGACCCGCCAGGTATAAATAAAAGCAACAATAAAGAAAATCGTGAGGACGCCGTAAAGCAGAATTTTAAAGGAATTGTCGTGATACGTGGTGGTGTACGCATCCAAAACAGCGTTGTAATCCTGCGTCGGGCCCTGATGACCGAGGCTTGGCAACATGGAAAGCCAATATCCTCCGGTGGTGACCATATAGAAGATGAAGACAACCTCCATCAGAAGGAAGAGCAAGCCTCTTAAAATCTGCCCTCTGGCGAGATTTCCGAATCCCATCACAAAAAAGGATGTCTTCGTCTTCCAATCGCCATGGATAAAGGTGTTGACAATATCTTTGCACTCATTCACCACACCGAGAGCACAGCCCTTAATGCCGCCCCAGATTTTCTTAAAAAAATTGCCAAAGGCATGGGGAATGTTGGCAAAAAATGAAAGGAATTTATAGCTAAATTTATGCCATTTGTTAAGTGACAGATATTCCAAATCACTGTATGCTTTCATCATATCACCCCTTCTTAACAAAACAGCCGGAGCCAGATTGGCTCCGGCCGTTTTGCCGTATTATAACGATATGAGCTTTGCCTTAGGGCTTACTTATCCGGCGGAAACAAGCGCCTGCGCGTCGTTTTCGTACTTATCCAAGATTTCCTTCAGCTTCGCGTCGTCAGCACCGGCGCCGGCTTCTTTAATGCTGGTGCTGATAACTTTCGCGATATCCCACCAAGAACCGTGAATATTGGGCTGAGGAGCCGCATACTTATTCTGCTCGTTCAGAGCGGTTAATGTCGGATCGGAAGCAACCGCTTCGTCTGCCAGAGCTTCTTTGTTGGAGGGGCCCCAACCGAACTCGGTGAAACGTTCCAGCTGGCAATCTTTACTGGTCAGGTACTGAGCCAGTTGATTGATGACCGCACCTTTAACAGCATCTTCCTGAGGCTTTACGCCCAGCAGCTTGCAGCCGCTGTAAGAGCCGATATGATAGGAAGTACCGTCAACCTCGAAGGAAGGCAGATCGGCAACACCGAAGTTGTCGCCCAGCTGCTCTTTGATGGTCGCAAAGTTCCAAGTACCGGTAACCACCACGGCAGAACCGGAGGCAAAATCGGCATTGGAGGAATTGACATAACTCTTGGAAGTGACAACTTTCTGAATGCCCTTTGCGGCAATAACGCCTTTGTCGCTGTTCCAGTCGTCTTCCAGAGCAGTAAATTCACCGGCGTCGTTGGTCGTCCAATTGGAGACGCAACCGGTTCCAATGAAGAACCCGGCGTTGTACCAAGCATTCTCCAATTCGAACGAAATGTTCTTGTTGGCGCCTTCGCAATCGGCAATAATCTTCTCCAAGCTGTCGATGTCCGCTTCCGGAATAACGCTCTTGTCATAATACATGAAATAGCCGTTGTCGGCGGTCAGCGGATAGGCATACAGATCACTGCCGGATTTGGCCGCTACCAGAGCGGGATCGCTGTTGTTGCCGTTGACAAATTCAGTCGCCGCAGCGCCGAGTTTCGTCAGAGCACCGGCCTGTACCAAACGGGCCAGCTGATCCTGAGCGAAGAAATAGAGATCGGCGCCCGCCGCCACATCAGTGATCATTTGGGTGGCCGCATCCGCTTCGGAAACGGGTTCAACCGTAATGTTGATCTTAATGCCCTTATCGTTGGAGCTGTTGAAATTCTCAACCTGCTTCTTGGTAAGATCAACCGCATTTTCCGGGCACCAAATGGTCAGATTATACTCGCCGGACAAATCGGCTTCTTGAGCAGTGGTAGGTGTTTCACCGCCGGGAGCCGCAGTTGAAGGCGTGTTGGTGTCGTTGTTATTACCGCCGCAGGCTGTAAAAGCCAGTACCATTGCCAAAGCAAGGACAACAGCCAAAAACTTTTTCATATTCTTTCCTCCTTAAAAATTACGATCGGCAAAGCCCTTTGTACCCGCAGAAAGCATCGGCTGATCCGCGTACGCAACCAGACGAAATTTGTGAAGAGCCGTTCGCCGGGATGCGTACGGGGATCTGCCCGATTTCGCGAGTGACAGAGACAACGGCCACGGGCGCCCATGACCGACATTGCCCCGTAGTTGAATTGTATCAAAAAAACGTTCATATTTCAATAGAATTTTACAAAAAAAACCTGTCGTACCGCAAGAAAAAAACAGAGGCTTTTTGTGCAATTTAAATAAATTGGCACTTTATCCCGCCGCAATTCCCTTGCGAGTTGAAACAATACCACTAATACCACTATGGTATACAATATTATTTTGTCATTTTTTACCGTACCGCGGTACGATTGCCGTATCGCAAAATATGCGACCGGTATTCGCTCGGAGACATATTCATCACCCGTTTAAATGCTTTGCTGAAAGACTGAATACAGTCGTAATTGAGCATGGATGCAATCGCGGTGATGGAAAGCGCGTTGTTTCGCAGCAATTCCAAGCTTTTTTCAATCTTCTTGTGGCTGACATACGACTGAATGGTCATTCCGGTTTTGCGCCGAAACAGATGGGAAAGGTAATTATAACTGTAACCGAGTTCGTCCGCCATATCCATCAGGCTCTTCATGGAAAGCAGCCGTTCATCCACATACCGGATAATCGCGTATGCCGTATTGCCCACCGACTGCGGGTCGGATTCCACCTCCATTACCGGAACGGGGTGCCGGGCAAAACTCCGGTATGCGATAATCAGCATTTGCTGAAGCAATCCGCGAACCAATACCGGCATCGGATGCAGCATACAAAGTTCGGTGACCAGCGGAGTGAAAAAGCGGAACAGGCCGAGTTCTTCCTGCGCCGCCCGAATAGAGGGGCCTTCCGTGTAATAGCGGTAAAGCGGCGTCATCGGCAGCCCTTCCGCAACGGCAGCAATCTGAAAAGACAGGCAGATAATCTGCAAGTGCTCGGGCGGCGCCGAAACTTCCGCAAAACAGGATTTTCCCCGGCAATACATCACCGTACCCTCCGTTAACGGGAACTCCTGATCGCCCACACGGATTTTTCCCCGCCCCGACACACAGCTAAGCAATATGGCGCCGTTGGCGCGAACCGGTGAGGGAAGCGCCGCAGTACCGCTTTGCTGTTCCCTTTCCACGACCTGATACAGCTGCAGCGGTTCATATGGCGAAACATCACGGAAAAATCCGCGTTCAAACACCAAATTGATCCCGCCGGACAGATGATCCGCCACTTCCCTCTCACCTTCTTTCTCAAATTATCGGCAAACAGGCGTTACCGACAATCCAGCGCCACCCACGAATTTTCCCGGCACATCATACTTTCGCGCGCCTTGGTGCGCAATTCAATCACCGCCAGAGTTTCCTCCTGGCTCACCTTAACCTTTCCGGTGCGGAAGAAATCCACCAACTGCTCCAAAAACGAATCGAAAAAGCGGTTGCATTCCGGAATGACCAGCACTTCTCCGTTCTTTTTATGAATGCGAAAATACCAGGAATGCGCATTCGGATACAGCGTCATATTGACTCTGCGACCGCCCTCAAATTCTACTACCCATGAGGGAGACCGTTCGGTTCCGATAAACATAACCCTTTGGGGAAAAGGCCCCATCAGACGGATAATCGGCTCGATCAGATGAATCAGGTAACTGTCCGCGTCTCCGTTGCCGATAGCCGTCACGTGATCGATTTCATCGGGAGCGACCGTCTGCGCCATAATTTCATCCGCAAAGCGCAACGCAGATGAGGAAAATACCGGAGTGTGATACCTGTTGGCCACGGCAAAAATACGGCGGGCCGTTTGCGTATCCGGAGCAAATGTTTTATCGACATACACCCGTTTGCCGGAAGACAGGGGAATTTGGCACAATTCCTCGTGATATTGCGGGTGGTCGGGAGACAGGACAATGATAAAATCGCTTTTATCCACCAAGGCTTCTATCGTATCCGTCTTTTCCACACCGTTTTTTCGGCACCACTCTTCGGTACTTAGCCCGTTTGGCGCATCCTGCCGCGCATAAGCATAGGCCACACGCATTTCATCCCCCGCCAAGCGCTCAATTACCTCCGGATAATGATTTGCGTGCCATTCATCCAAATAATTGTCGATAAAACCGATGGTCTTCATTGCCCGCTCTCCCCCATCTAAAATCCGCAAAATTACCCTGTATCCTGTATTATAATAATTAACAATACAAACAATAATAATAACATCAGCAGTTATAAAATAACAGTTATAAAATAACGCCCGGCCAAATAAAGCGATATTTCGGGAATAAAAGCAAAAAACCGACCAAGCGAATGACAGCCACCGGAAAGTTCGGGCTGTTTTCCGATCATTTTCACAAACAAACCTATGGCATTATATCCGTTATCCAAAGACGGCGCTACAAGGTAATTTGCCTATTTGTTTCACTTGAACTGCGTTTTTGCGCCGCCCGGCCGGCTGCCCGCTTACGAACCGAAAACCAAAAAGTCACAAATAATCTCGTGCGCAATGACATTAAAGAAACAGATCGACCAATGCCATACGGTTAACATCCACCAACCCGCGCGTGGTCATTTTCAGCGACGGAATCACCGCAAGCGCGATAAACGAAAGCAGCATAAACGGGGAAATATTTTCCGGAACACCCAGAGAACGCACGGTTCTGAGCAAAAGCGCGTTTTGCCCTGCCGCTTCCTCCGCCGTTTGTTCGCTCATGAGCCCGGCAACCGGCAGAGCCAGTTCACAGAGAATTTTGCCGTCCGCCGCCACCGCATATCCGCCGCCCAATGTCTTGATGCGGTTTGCGGCCAACGCCATATCCCGTTCATCGGCTCCGGCGATAATTAAATTATGCGAATCGTGAGAAACGGAAGAGGCGATGGCACCCGATTTCAGACCCAAGCCGCGAACAAATCCCAAACCGATATGGCCCGTTCGGTGATGGCGCTCCACCACCGCCAGTTTCAAAATATCCCGGGAAAGATCGATTCCGTTGGTTTTCGACCACGGCAATTCGGAAAGTTCCTCCCGCGTAATCAGCGACCCCGGGGAAACACCGATAACCCGGCATTTACCCGGCTGAGGAGAAAGCATAAAATCCTCCGGGGAAAGATCACGCATATGAACGGTATTGTGTACATCGTTTTCCAATGCGCGGGGCACCGAAGGCCGGGAGATGTTCAACAGTTCTCCGTTTTGAACCGTCGGCTTTCCCGAACAGTATACCGCGCTCACCGCCATAGAATCCAAATCATCCAAAATGACCAGATCCGCACGATATCCGGGGGCAACAGCGCCCATATCTTTGAGGCCGAAGCACTGCGCCGCCTGTACCGTCGCCATTTGAATGCCGGTTACGGCGGATTTCCCTTTGCTGACCGCCTTGCGGATAATGCCGTCGATATGCCCGCTTTCCAGAAGATCCGCCGGATGTTTATCATCGGTAACCAAAAGACAGCGTCGTGCATACGGCTGATCAAAAAACGGCAACAGCGCATCGAGATTACGCGCGGCGGATCCCTCGCGAATCATCAGCCACTGCCCTTTTGAAATGCGCTCAAGGCCCTCCTCATACGAGGAGCACTCATGATCGGTCGTGATTCCCGCCGCGATATACGCATCCAAATCGCACCCCGTCAGCATCGGCGCATGGCCGTCAATCGGACGGTTCAGCGAACGCGCATCTTCTATTTTGTGCATGACGTCCTTATCCCCAGACAAAACGCCGGGAACATTCATCATTTCCGCCAATCCCAGCACGCGGGGATGACGGTAAAAAGGATATAAATCCTCCGCACGCAGCACCGCCCCGGATTCGTCCAATGTGGTTGCCGGCACACAAGACGGCAGCATAACAAATACCTGAAGCGGAAGGCCTTCGCTTGCGGCCAACATATACTCTATCCCTTTGGTACCGCAGACATTGGCAATCTCGTGTGGGTCGGTCACCAACGCAGTGGTTCCGTGCGGAACGCACACCCTCGCCAATTCATACGGACTGAGCATGGAACTTTCGATATGGATATGTCCGTCAATAAGCCCCGGGCAGAGAAATTTCCCGGAAATATCCCGAACGGCATCCGCACTTGCCGATGAATAATCCCCCACACCGAGAATCCGGTCATCCCCGATCAGCACATCCGCCCGTTCAAGTGCCCCGGTAAACACATTGACAACCGTACCGTTTCGCAATAACCATGTCATTTTACGCACTCCCCCTTGGCTTAAGGCAACACCGCACAATGACCGCCTAACGGCTTTGCACGTCATCTGCTTGCATATTTTCCGTTATATATTACACAATACACAAAGTATTCCCTGCGCTTTATGTTTCATCTAACGAAAAATCTGACAGCGCATCTGACGCTGGGTCTTTATGCGGTATTGCCTTGATCTTTTTCCTCCTTGCATTGCATCATATCATATTTACTCAAAAAGCGCAAGTTTGAGAAAATGGAAACGAAAAAGGATAAAAACCCAAAAGAAATTTTTACACAACAGTCAATAAAGGCAAAAATAATGCAAATTGACCGGATTAGCGATAAATTGCCGGTAAACACTTCGGCGCTCTTGACAACCGCACATTTTTGCGGTATATTGAGAGCGAAGAGCGAAAAACACTCTGCCGATTGCATAATTCTATACGGAATTGGATCATTCTATACGGAATACGGAGAGGTATCGAAGAGGTCATAACGGGGCTGACTCGAAATCAGTTTGGCGGCAACGCCACGCGGGTTCGAATCCCGCCCTCTCCGCCACATTGCCGCCGCAAGCGCTATAGCGCTTGCGGCGGCTTTTTAAGTGTATGAGGAAAACGCACAAGATCCGGCTGCATGCGAAGTCAGGTTTCTCCCCACGCCATCGGTCGGTGAACCCCCATCCCTGCAGGCAGCGCGTGCCGTTACCCATAGTCCGAGGCGAGGACAGATTGGAGAAGCAGTCCGGGCGGACATAGATATTTGCGGTGGTACTGAAATCCGAATGACCCACCATTCCTGAATCTGCTTCAGTGGAACGCCGTTTGCAACGGTATAGGCCGGCTCAGTTATGCCTCAAATCATGGAAACGCACTTTGCCATTCCGTGTCGCTGGAAATAAGCGGGAAATTGATGTGAAACCGAGGGGGTAGAAAAAGGCGACTGAGTTTGTTAGGGCAATACCGCACAAAAATTGTCGGGCGTGAAGCAGGGTGCGGATTTTTCATTGGATGAAACAAAAACCGCAGCGAAACCTTTGTGTATTCGCGAAAATTTTTGGCTAAATTACGGAAAAGACACCCAGCCGTTTAGCGACAAAGGCGGCGGCAAGTCCTGATGCGGTATTGCCCTAATTGTCAAGCACACACATGCGTTCTTCAATCAGATTTATAAAGCGTTCTTTCAGATGATCCGGCAGCAGAGAATCGCTGCACAGGGCAATGAATTTTTTCTTCTTAGATACCAGCAAGGCAATCATTCCCTCCGCAGAGCTGCGTGAAATGCCGCATTCATTCGCAAATACAAGAAAGTCCTTTTTGCGGATATTTGCCTTTTTTCCGTTCATTGTTAGGGAAAATTGCTCCTTATCCTCGGGCATAATAACATTAACCGGAAGCAAATCATATGCAGGTGAAAGGATATACTGCCCACTGCCTTTCGGTTTTCCTTGATAAACTGAGCAATCTTATTCATAAGGCAATCTGCCCCCTTATATCGTTTTTTCTATTTTACACCCTTTCGGGTATAAAAAATGCTTGTTATTTACCCTTTATTCTTGCTATATCAAGTGAGTGCAAATGATAATCCCGGATTTTGTAAATAATTTATGAAAACGCAAAAAAGTAGCGACTTACCCCTTGATTTTTCCTTTTTTTCTGGTAGAATGAGTTTTAGCACTCAAGGGGACAGAGTGCCAAAGGGAATGATCGGGTCGGTGCACCGCCCGAAAACCCCCGTACAATACTTTGTCCCGCATATCTTCTAAAGGAGGAAACACTATGAACATCAAACCGTTAGCCGATCGCGTGGTCATTAAAATGGAAGAAGCCGAAGAGACCACCAAAAGCGGGATTATCCTTGCCGGTTCCGCCAAGGAAAAACCCCAGGTGGCGGAAGTGTTGGCGGTAGGCCCCGGAGGAATTGTGGACGGCAAGGAAGTCACCATGTATGTGTCGGTCGGAGATAAAGTACTGACCAGCAAATACAGCGGCACGGAAGTCAAGGTGGACGGCGAGGAATACACCATCGTTCGCCAAGGCGATATTTTGGCTATTGTTGAATAAAAATCGCTGCTCACACCAACAAGGTTAAGCGTGAAATTTTAGGAGGAACGAATTATGGCGAAAGAGATTCTGTATGGCGAAGAAGCGCGCAAAGCGCTTCAGTCCGGCGTGGATCAGCTGGCGGATACCGTCAAAATTACCTTGGGGCCGCGCGGACGCAATGTGGTGCTGGATAAGAAATTCGGCGCTCCGTTAATTACCAACGACGGCGTAACCATTGCAAAAGAAATTGAGCTGGACGATCCGTTTGAAAACATGGGCGCACAGTTGGTGAAAGAAGTTTCCACCAAAACGAACGATGTCGCCGGGGACGGCACCACCACCGCTACGCTTCTGGCACAGGCGCTGATTCGCGAAGGCATGAAAAATGTCGCGGCGGGCGCCAACCCAATGGGTATTAAGCGCGGAATTCAGCAGGCTTCCGAAGCCGTGGTAAAAGACGTAAAGGCCAATGCCAAATCCGTGAGCGGCTCCAGCGATATTGCGAGAGTTGCTGCCATCTCCTCGGGCGATGAAACGGTAGGTTCTTTGATCGCCGAAGCGATGGAAAAAGTCACTTCCGACGGCGTTATCACCGTGGAGGAATCCAAAACGGCGGAAACTTATTCCGAAGTTGTGGAAGGCATGCAGTTTGACCGCGGATACATCACGCCGTATATGGTCACCGATACCGATAAAATGGAAGCCGTTATCGACGATGCCTATCTGCTGATCACCGACAAGAAAATCAGCAATGTTCAGGATATTCTGCCCCTTTTGGAGCAAGTGCTGCAAGCCGGTAAGAAACTCGTTATCATCGCAGAGGATATCGAGGGCGAAGCATTGACCACGCTGATTGTCAACAAACTGCGCGGAACATTCACCTGCGTGGGCGTGAAGGCTCCCGGATTCGGCGATCGCCGCAAGGAAATGCTTCAGGATATTGCTATTTTGACCGGCGGCACCGTGATTTCGGACGAACTCGGTCTGGAACTGAAAGAAACCGGCATGGATATGCTGGGCCGTGCGCGCCAAGTGAAAGTGCAAAAAGAAAACACCATCATTGTGGATGGCGCAGGCAACGCGGATGAAATTAAGGCGCGCATCGCTCAGATTCGCACCCAGATTGAATCCACCACCTCCGATTTCGACCGTGAAAAACTTCAGGAGCGCCTCGCAAAACTTTCCGGCGGCGTAGCCGTGATTAAAGTCGGCGCAGCTACCGAAGTGGAAATGAAAGAAAAGAAATTGCGCATCGAAGACGCGCTTTCCGCGACCAAAGCGGCCGTGGAAGAGGGTATCGTCGCGGGAGGCGGCGTTGCGCTGATTAACGCCGCAGGCGTGCTGGATGATATGATTGCCAAAGCGGAAGGCGACGAAAAGACGGGTATGCAAATCGTGCAAAAGGCGTTGGAAGAGCCGCTTCGCCAGATTGCGCTGAACGCCGGCTTGGAAGGCAGCGTCATTATCGACAAAATCCGCACTTCCGGCAAACAGAATTACGGCTTTGACTTTGCCGCCGAAAAATACACGGATATGTTCGATGAAGGCATTGTGGATCCGACAAAAGTCACCCGTTCCGCTTTAGAGAACGCGGCATCGGTTGCCGGAATGGTGCTGACCACCGAATCCCTTGTTGCCGACAAGAAAGAACCGCCCGCGCCCGCCGCGCCCGCGGCCGGCGGAAATATGGACGGAATGTATTGATGAATTGAGAACGATTCGTTCGATCATTCCACTGTTCTTTCCAAACGGTTCGACCCGGGTGCCGGAGCTTTTCTGTGCGCCCGGGTTTTCCGGTTTTTAGACGACCGATAACACAATCATTTTTTTGCTGTATCCAGTAATTTTGCGAAAGCGGTGAGCCATATGAAAAGCGTGGAACTGTTTACCGACGGCGCGTGTTCCGGAAATCCCGGCCCGGGCGGCTGGGCGGCCCTCTTGCGCTACGGCGGGCGGGAGAAAGAATTTTCCGGAGGAGAACACGCCACTACCAATAACCGCATGGAACTCACCGCCGTAATAGAAGGACTGGCGGCCTTGAATGAACCGTGCCGGGTAACGGTGACCAGCGATTCACGTTATGTGGTGGACGGCATTACCAAAGGCTGGGCAAAAGGCTGGAAACAAAACGGCTGGCGAAAGGCAGACAAAAAACCCGCTCTGAACGCCGATCTTTGGGATAAATTGCTGACATTGCTGAGCATTCACGACGTGCAATTTCTGTGGGTTCGCGGGCATCGCGGTCACCCGGAAAACGAGCGGTGTGACGCTTTGGCGACCGCTCAGGTCGAGCGACACCGATAAGCGTTTACAATTTTTTTATTTTTTTTCGACCGTTTTTCAATCTAATGTACTTGCAATTCACAGCAAAAAGATATATATTAAGGGTATTCACGGTCGCGTTTTCGAAAACGATATATCCGCGTGAATAAAATGGCCTCAACGCCGGAAAATTTAAAAAATGCCGAATCATAAGGCAAAAAATCCAAATACTCGATGCCAATACTGAAAAATGCCAAAATATTATACAAAATCAGCACAAAGAAGGTGTACCTCAATGAGCCGATTTGTTTATGCCGATAACGCCGCAACCACCGCCCTTTCCCCCACTGCGCTGGATGCCATGATGCCGTATCTCACGAAACAGTACGGAAACCCCTCATCACTGTACGGGTTCGGGCAGGAATCCCGCGTGGCGGTAGACAACGCAAGGCGAACGGTAGCCCAAGCGCTCTCCTGCCGGGCGGACGAGGTGTTTTTTACTTCCGGCGGGAGCGAAGCGGATAACTGGGCCATCAAGATGACGGCGCAATCGCTTGCCAAAAAGGGAAAAACACATATTATATCCACTGCGTTTGAGCATCACGCGGTGTTGCATACGCTGGACGCGCTGAAAAAACAGGGATACGCCGTTACGCTGCTTCCGGTGTACGAAAACGGAATTGTGCATGTTCAGGATGTCGCGGACGCCATCCAGGAAGACACCGCACTGGTCTCGGTAATGTACGCGAACAACGAAATCGGCACGCTTCAGCCGATTGACGAAATCGCCGCTTTGTGCCGCGAGCGCGGAATTTTGTTTCACACAGACGCGGTTCAGGCGGTGGGACATATTCCGATCGATTTTTCGGGAGCGGGAATCGATATGCTCTCGCTTTCGGCGCACAAGTTTCACGGACCCAAAGGCGTAGGCGCCCTGTTGATTCGCAAAGGGCTGCGTTTTGACAACCTCATCGAGGGCGGTGCGCAGGAAAAGGGCCGCCGTGCGGGAACCGAAAACGTAGCGGGCATTGTTGGCATGGCGGTTGCCTTGCAAGAGGCGTGCGAACGTATCCCGCAGGCGGACGAAATCCGAAAAAGGCGCGACCGTATTATTCACACTATTCTGTCCACCGTTGAGCGATGCCGCTTAAACGGCGATGCTGAGCGGCGGCTGCCCGGAAACATCAATATGAGCTTTGAAGGGATTGAGGGAGAAAGCCTGCTGCTGATGCTGGATCTCTACGGGATATGCGCATCTTCCGGCTCGGCGTGTACCTCCGGTTCTCTCGATCCCAGCCATGTGTTATTAAGTTTGGGGCTGCCCCACGCCGTGGCGCACGGATCTTTGCGGCTGACCATTTCGGAAGAAACAACAGACGAAGACGTAGATCAGATCCTTCAGGCCGTGCCCGAAATCGTTCGGAGGCTACGGGATATGTCCCCCCTATGGGAAGATATTATCACCGGCAAAAAAGATATCAATAAGATTTAACCATCCGGGTGTGCACAAAAAGCAAAGTGCACACAAAGCACAAAGCGTCATCGGAAAGAAGGAAAAGGAAATGGCATCGGTATACAGCGACAAAGTAATGGATCATTTTATTCATCCGCGCAATGTGGGTGAAATTGAGGATGCGGACGGCGTGGGAGAAATCGGCAACGCCAAATGCGGCGATATTATGAAGATGTACATCAAAGTAAAGGACGGCGTAATCACCGACGTAAAGTTCAAGACCTTTGGCTGCGGTTCCGCCATCGCAACCAGTTCCATCGCTACCGAAATGATTAAAGGCAAAACGCTTCAGGAAGCGCTTCAGCTTTCCAACAAAGCGGTGGTGGAGGCGCTAGACGGGCTTCCGGCGCATAAGATTCACTGCTCGGTGCTGGCGGAACAGTCGATTCGCGCCGCTATTGCCGATTATTACCGGCGACAGGGCATCGACCCGGAACCGCTGGTAGGCAAGGCGCTGGATCCGGACGAACTGGAAGCGTGCCAGATCTGACGGAGTCTTGACTCGGCATTTGTCGGTTTTGGCGAAAGAGCAAAATCCTAAGATGAATAAATGGCAAAGCGAATAAAAACAGAACCGGTTACACCGCCGAAAATATGCTTTCGGCGGTGTTTTCCTTTACGACATGACGCCATTGCCCGAAAACAGATTTGAGGATGCCTACCGGATGCCTGAAACGATAAATTCCCGCAAAAAAAGACACCCCGCCGGATCAAAAATGATCCGGCGGGCAAAATGAGAGGAGCTGTAAGCCGAGTTCTGTCTTGGACAATCATCTATCTCGACCGCACGTTGCCGCGCGGCTCCAGCCGCCCGTTAAAGCACATCGGGCCAATGTATCGCTTTGATCGGCGTTGCTCCGGATAGGGTTTACAGGGCCGCACGGTCTCCCGTGCGCCGGTGAGCTCTTACCTCGCCTTTCCATCCTTACCGCAAAACCCCGAAAAGACGCAAAGCCCTTTCACGCTTTCGCGGCGGTATATTTCTGTTGCACTTTCCCTAGGGTCACCCCCGGCGGCCGTTAGCCGTTATCCCGCCCTGTGGAGCTCGGACTTTCCTCATGCGAAAACCGCACGCGATTGCCCGCTCCTCTCACGCTTTATTTATTCCACCGCCACCGTCCAGCCGAATGGATCGGGAACGCAACCGTTTTGCAAATCGGTGAGCGTATCGTATAATTTTTGAGCGATGGGGCCGATTTCACCGTTGTTAATGGTAATACATTCGTCGTCTACCCGCAATTCCCCGATGGGAGAAATCACAGCGGCGGTTCCCGTTCCGAAAGCTTCTTCCAAGGAGCCGTTTTGCGCAGCGTCGATCACTTCCTGAAGCGCAAGCTTGCGCTCCGTTACCGGAACACCCCACGAGCGGAGCATTTCAATACAGGACATTCGGGTAATTCCGCCCAGAATACTGCCCTGAAGAGCGGGGGTAATGACCTCGCCGCTGATTTTAAAGAACACGTTCATTGTGCCGACTTCTTCAATATAGCGGCGCTCTACACCGTCGAGCCAGAGCACCTGCGTGTACCCTTGCTCCTCCGCCACTTCCTGCGCCTTTAACGATGCGGCGTAATTGCCTGCCGTTTTGGTAAAGCCCATGCCGCCGCGCACCGCACGGACATATTTGCGCTCTACATAGATTTTGACGGGATTGAGCCCTTCGGGATAATAGCACCCCACCGGGGACAATATAATCAGAAAGAGCAGATGATGCGCCGGGTGCACACCCAGGTGCGGATCCACCGAAATAATAAACGGGCGGATGTACAGCGCGGTATCGGGTGCCTGAGGAATCCAATCCTGTTCGATAGCAACCAGCTTTTTGACCGCTTCCACCGCAAACGCTTCATCGATGGGCGGAATACACAGCCGGTCATTGGAAACATTGAGCCGAGCCATATTTTTATCCGGTCGGAAGAGCAATACCCTGCCATCGGGCGCGCGGTACGCCTTCATGCCCTCGAACACTTCCTGTCCGTAATGCAAGCACATCGCGGCGGGATCCAGCGACAGCGGCCCGTAGGGCACAATGCGCGGATCGTGCCAGCCTTGGCCCTCATCGTAGTTCATCACAAACATATGATCGGTAAAGATGCTGCCAAAACCCAAATGAGATGCATCTTGCGGTTTGGGCTTGAGCGTTTTGGCCAATTCCACGCGAATCGCTTGCATAATATTTTTCGCTCCTTTTTGGGGGATACTCTCCCGCAACATTTGAAAGCGCTTCTCTGAAAGCAAATGTATTATACCCGGAAAATCGAAAAATTGCAAGCGGCAACCGTATTTTTTGCAAATTTCCCGATTTATCCGGGGTTTCCCCCGAATGAGTTCAATGGTATCCGTGCGCGAGCGACCCGACAGAATTCGCGAGACAAATTTTCACCGGAAGATTTTCGGGTAAAGACCAATTTGCGAACGAAGACAACAAGACTCTTGCCAATTTTTCGATTTCCTGATATACTATTTGATGCCGACAGACGCCATTTGTCCGTGCAGCCAAGGAGTGGTATTATGCCGAAAAAGACGTTTTATCTGACAACCGCCATCGCGTACGCTTCGCGCAAGCCGCATATCGGGAACTGTTACGATATTGTTCTGGCGGATATGATCGCCCGCTACAAGCGAATCTGCGGGTACGATGTATACTTTTGCACCGGTGCAGACGAACACGGCCAGAAAATCGAACAGGCCGCAAAAGAAAAGGGCGTCAGTCCGCAGGAATATGTAGACGGAATTTCCTCGGAAATCCGCGCCCAATGGGATTGCTTAGACACTACTTACGATAAGTTTATCCGCACTACCGACCCCGAGCACGAGAAAGCGGTACAAAAGGTATTTGAAACGCTGTACCGCAAAGGGGATATTTATAAAAGCGAATACGAAGGCAAATATTGCGTGCCCTGCGAATCGTTTTTCACCGAATCCCAGTTGGTGGACGGCAAATGTCCCGATTGCGGGCGGGAAGTGGTCGACGCCAAAGAGGAGGCGTATTTCCTGCGCACCGGAAAATACCAAGACAGGCTAATGCGTTATTATGAGGAAAACCCCGCCTTTTTCCGACCGGAATCCCGCCGGGCGGAAATGGTCAACAACTTCCTGAAACCCGGGCTTTCGGATTTGTGCGTTTCGCGCACTTCCTTCGCATGGGGCATCCCCGTGAATTTCGATCCCAAGCATGTGATCTATGTCTGGATCGATGCGCTGCTCAATTACATCACCGCTTTGGGGTACAGCCCCGACGGGAGCGCGCAAGCTTTTGAAAAATACTGGCCCGCCGATTTGCACGTTATCGGCAAGGATATTATGCGGTTTCACACCGTATTCTGGCCGATTATCCTCATGGCGCTGGATCTGCCGCTGCCCAAACAGGTACTTGGGCACCCGTGGCTGCTTTCCGGCGAGGACAAAATGAGCAAATCCCGCGGAAATGTGCTGTACGCCGATGAACTGGTAGAGCGGTTCGGTTCAGACGCGGTGCGGTATTACCTGCTTTCCGCCATGCCTTACGCGGACGACGGCACCATCACTTATGAAAGCCTGATCACCCGGTACAATGCGGACTTGGCAAACACGCTGGGAAATTTGGTCAGTCGCACCGCCGCCATGGCGAATAAATATTTCGGAGGAATCATTTCCAAACCCGAGACCGAAAACCCGCAAGATCAGGAGATTCAGCAAAGCCGGGAAAGCGCCGTGCGGCATTACCGGGAACTGATGGACGACTACCGCAACGCGGATGCCGCAGAATGCGCGATGTCTTTTGCCAAGCGGTGCAACAAGTACATCGATGAAACCGCACCGTGGCTTCTGGCCAAAGACGAAACGCAAAAAATCCGACTGCAGCAGGTTTTGTATCAGCTTTTGGAGGGAATCAAAACACTTGGGGTGATGCTTGCCCCGTTTATACCGAAGGCCGCGCAAAAAATTCGGCAGCAGCTTGGGTTGAGTGAGACGTTTACGGATGAAGCCATGCTGTGTCCTTGCGAGCGTTACACCGTTGCCCTTTCCGCTCCGCTTTTTGAGCGACTGGATAAAGATAAAATTTCGGCGCAAATCGCAGCGGAGGCAGCCGAATCCGAACAAGCCAAAACGCCCGAATCGGAAAATCTTCCGGAGCAAGCGGCGTTTTTGCCGGAGATTCCCTATGAAACTTTTGCGAAAACCGATCTGCGCGTGGCCAAGGTCCTGGCGTGCGAACCCGTGAAACGGGCAAAGAAATTGCTGAAACTCACTTTGGACGATGGATCGGGCAAACCTCGGATAATCGTTTCGAGCATTGCGCCCTATTACCGGCCGGATGAACTGACGGGGAAAAACGTCATCTTAGCGGCAAATTTGGCCCCTGCGACATTCTGCGGCGTGGAAAGCCGGGGAATGCTGCTGGCAGCCGACAGCACAGACGAAAAAGGTGAAAGCCGGGTTTGCGTGCTGTTTGCGGACGGCGCTGCTCCGGGCAGCAAAATCCGCTGAAAACATCTGTACGGGGATTTACAAGGGGATTTACGCGAAAGTGATGGAACCGATATTCGATACACACGCCCATTATTCGGACAGCCGGTTTGACAGCGACCGGGAGGAACTGCTCCGCTCCATGCCGCAAAACGGTGTGACGGGAATTATCGAATGCGCGGTCGATTTGGCCTCTTCTTTGGAAGCGATTCAGCTGGCGCAGCGTTATCCTTTTGTGTACGCCGCTGTGGGATTTCACCCGGAAAATCTGCAGCACGCAACCGAGCGTGATCTCGCGCAAATCGATAAATTGCTTTCGAATCCGAAGGTAGTCGCGGTAGGTGAAATCGGGCTGGATTATTATTGGAACGCCTCGCCCAAAGATGTGCAGCAAAAATGGTTTACGGCGCAAATACGCATGGCCAAAGCACATCATCTTCCCGTGATTGTGCACGACCGCGACGCACACGGGGATACGCTTGAAATTTTACAGAGAGAAAAACCGAAAGGCGTTTTACACGCGTTTTCCGGCAGTGTGGAAATGATGCGTGAAGTAACGAAGTTGGGAATGTATATTGGCATAGGCGGAGCCGTTACGTTTAAAAACGCCCGAAAGGTGCCGGACGTTGCGGCGAGTGCACCGCTAAATCGGTTATTGACAGAAACGGACGCTCCGTACATGACCCCTGAACCGTTTCGGGGAAGGCGAAACGATTCCACTAAAATCCCCTACATTGCGCAAACCGTTGCCGCTTTGCGGGGAATCACCGCAGAACAATATTTGCGTGCGACCGTTCAAAACGCTTTGACACTTTTTTCATTAAAGGGGGAATCACCGTGAATAAAGTTCTCCGTCATATTCTGACCGTTTTGCCCGCTGCGTTATTGCAGCTTTTGTGGCTAATCGTTGTATTTCGGTGGCTTTCTCCCTGGGCAGGCATCATTCAGGGTGTGCTGTCTGTCTTGGCGTTGTTGTTTGTGTTGTATATCATCACAAAACAGGACGAATCCACTTATAAAATTTTGTGGCTGCTGATTATTCTGACATTTCCCGTTGCCGGAGCGCTGTTGTATTTATTTTTCGGCAACAAGCGCACCACCCGGCCTTTGCGCAAAAAAATGCAGCAGGCGCCCGCTTTACCCAAAGACCGGTTTCATTCCGCTCCGCTTCATGCCTCCCTGCTTTTAGAAAATAAGCGGCTTGCGCAGACATTTCGCTGGGTGGAAGACAAAACCGGATTTCCGCTACATATCAACCGGGAAGCAAAATATTATTCCTTAGGGGACGATATGTTCCCGGATATGATCGCCGAATTGGAAAAGGCGCAGCGCTTTATCTTTTTGGAATATTTTATTGTGGCGAGTGGCAGAATGTGGGACACCATTGTGGAAATTCTCGCGCGTAAAGCGGCTCAGGGTGTGGATGTACGTATGCTGTACGACGATTTAGGCAGCATTTCCACTTATACCAAATCCGATGCACAGCGGTTGCGCAAAATGGGCATTCACTGCGAAACGTTTAACCCGATGGTTATCATCAAAGGCACCGTCAATTGCCGCGATCACCGCAAAATGATGATCATAGACGGAAAGGTTGTTTTCACCGGAGGAATCAATCTCGCAGACGAATACATCAACGATATTGTGAAATACGGTCATTGGAAGGATATCGGGTTTCGCCTGAAAGGCGCGGCGGTACAAAATTATACGCGGATGTTCATTCAGTTTTGGAACGCGTTTGCCAAAGAACGGATTTCGGCAAAATATCTAACAGACCCGCCGGACGATATTCCCAATGCACCGGACGGCTTAGTACTCAGCTACTACGATTCCCCGCTGGAAAACGACGCCATCTCCAATGAACTGTACATCGATCTGCTTTCTCAGGCAAAAGAAACCGCATGGTTCTATACGCCGTACCTGTTGCCCGGAAACGCGTTACTGGACGCTTTTCGCCGCGCGGCAAGAAGAGGCGTGGATATCCGCATTATTATGCCGGCCATCCCGGACAAGAAAATGGTGTTTCGGATGTCGCGCAGTTTTTACCCCGTTCTGCTTCAGGCGGGCGTAAAAATTTACGAGTACACGCCCGGATTCGTCCACGCGAAAGCCGCTTTAGTGGACGGAGAAATCGGCACCGTGGGTTCGGTGAATCTAGATTACCGCAGTCTCTTTTTGCATTTTGAAAATAACTCTCTTTTTTACCGCGCTTCGCTTCTGGAGCAATTGAAAACCGACTTTTTAACAACACAGGAAAAATGTGAAGAACGCACCCTGAAGAATGTCGGCTCGGGATTCTTCAAATGGCTTTTGGACGGCGTTTTGCGCATTTTGGCCCCGCTTTGCTGACGGTGAGTGAAACAATCGCGCCTTTCGTGGTATATGATGACCAACAAGGGGGATATATATGAAACAATCCGGCGTTTCTTTGGCGGGCATTATTCTTTTGCTCCTTTGCTGTATGCTTTGCTTTGGGGTTTCCCTAAGCGTGATTTCTGCCGAAACCGGAACCGCCACCGACAGCAGCGGAGAATATGTATACGAAATACAGGAAGACGATACCGTTATCATAACCGATTACCTTGGGAATACAGCGGATCTTGCCGTCCCGGAAACGCTGGACGGGCACACGGTAGCGGGAATCGGGGCATATGCCTTTTCCGGGCGCGCTTTTCTCACTTCAGTGCAAATTCCGCCGACCGTTCAAACAATAGCCGACGGTGCTTTTGAAACCTGTTCGTCTCTGATTTCGGTCACTCTTCCCGAAAGCATCACCGAAATAGGCTACAGCGCGTTCTCGGAATGCTCTTCCCTGCCCTCGATTATTCTGCCGCAAGGCTTGACCGAGATTAGTGAAAATGTATTCGCAAACTGCTCATCGCTGACTTCCGTCACACTGCCGGACGGCATGACCCGAATCGGGTGGAACGCATTCTCGGGCTGCTCTTCCCTGCCCTCGATTATTCTGCCGCAGGGCCTGACCGAAATCGCATGGGGCGCATTTGAAGGATGTACCCGGCTTACCGACGTGACCATTCCCGCATCGCTTACCGATATCCAAAACGGAATCTTTACCGGCTGCACGGCGCTTCAGGCGTTTCATGTAAACGCCGGCAATACGAAATACCGGGATATCGACGGCGTGCTGATTTCCGCAGACCGCGGAACATTGATGTTCTGCCCCTTTGGCAAAGCGGGAAAATATACCGTGCCAAACGGCATACACACCATTGCGTACGAAGCGTTTGCCGATTGCGAGCAGCTTACCGACGTCATCTTTTCGGAATCCGTCACCTATGTCGAATATGAGGCATTTCGCCATTGCACGGCTTTGCAAACCGTTACCCTCAGCGACGGTTTATTCACATACGACACCTGTTTTACCGACTGCCCCGCTCTGACTACCGTTATTCTTCCCGCCTCGGTTACCCGTGTGTATCCGGAGAACCTCAACCGCGCTTTCGGCGACTGTCCGGCATTCACAACCGTTCGGGCGGATGCGAATAACCCGGCATACCGGGACGTTGACGGCGTGCTCTTTTCCAAAAACGCAAAGACGCTCGTTTGGTTTCCCTGCGGCAAAACCTCCGAGGTTACCGTTGCGGCAAGCGTATTGAACATAGGGCCGGGCGCGTTCGCGCATTGTAAACACCTCACCGCCGTGCACCTACCCGAGGGCATCGCCAAAATCGGCAGCGATGCCTTTACCGATTGCTCATCGCTCAAGGCACTTATCCTGCCTCCGACCGTCACCGGCATAGGATACGGCGCGTTTTCCCGCTGCGAAAATCTCTCGGAAATTACATTGCCCGAAAGCATTACCGAAATCGATTCGTCCGTATTGGCTAACTGCGGAAAACTGAAAACGGTTTATGTGCACCAAAATTCCTATGCCCAGAATTATGCCGCGGAAAACGGGTTGCCGGTTACCCCGCTTACGGAATACAAAGATACGGCAACCGGATCCGTTGTGAAAGCCAACGAGCCCGGGGCTTTGCCAAGCGGTGCCGTTCTTCGTGTTTCCGCCATCAGCCAAACACCTACTGGAATCACTTATTCGGTTTCACTGACTTCTTCGGGCAAAAATATTGAACCGGCCGGATCGGTCACGGTGCAGTTGCCGGTACCCGACAAATTTGCCGATTTGGCGGTTGATATTTTTTACAACAATATCAAGCAGGCACATACGGTGCAATTTCCCGGCTCCGTTCGGCTTCTTTCCGGCCGCCTGGGCACATTCGCCCTCAAGGCTGGAGAAAACGCCTACAACGGACTGTTTCTGAACAATCACATTCAGCCCAGAAGCCGGGCGGAAATCGCACAGTACATCAAGAATCATCCCACCGATACCGCTACCGTGATTTACGATAAAGCCCCCGAATACTCCGGCGGAAAGTATTCTCCCGGAAAACTCAACGCCGCCTTTTTGCGGGACGGTTTAAACGCGTTGAATATTTACCGCTATATCGCGGGGCTGGACGAAGTCACCCTCAATGAAGCGTACAACGAACTGGCGCAGGCAGCGTCTATGCTGTGTGCCGCAAACAACATGCTGGCGCATGTTCAGGATAAGCCCGCCGATATGCCCGAAAGCCTGTATCAACAGGGAAGCGCGGGCTGCTCCTCAAGCAATCTGGCAGGGGCAGGCTGGGGTGAGCTTTCCCTCGCTTACAGCGTGGATTTATATATGGATGACAGCGACGACAGCAATATCGACGTTGTCGGTCACCGAAGATGGTGCTTAAATCCCGACATGAAAGAAACAGGCATGGGAAGCGCCGGCGGATTCGCCGCACTGTACGCTTTTGACAGCGGTTACGATGCGGACGCAGACGCGTACCGTGTGGCATGGCCCGCCGCCAATACACCTTCCGATCTGTTCTACACCGGGCAGGCGTGGAGTTTTTCCAAAGACACCCCGTTTTCCGAAAACACCACCGTGACTTTAACCAGACTTTCCGACAACGCCACCTGGCGCTTCGGCAAAAGCGGTTCCAACGGCGATTTCTTCATCGACAACGGCGGATACGGGCAATCGGGGTGCGTAATCTTCCGCCCCGGAAACGCGGGCAGCTCGTTTGACGGGCAAACCTTCCGCGTCACCGTGAAAGACGGGCTGTTTTGCGCCGATTATACCGTGAATTTCTTCTCTTCATTGGGCGAGAACGCAAACCGCAAAGCGGCATCCGAGCACACGTGGGGCCAAGACGCCATGATCATTGAATCTTCCGATTTCTATTCATCCGGTCAATCCGTGCGCACCTGCCCGGTATGCGGTGATACCCATACCGAATGGCTCCCTTCGGGCGAAGAAAAGTGGAAAAACGCCAATGTGTCGGAGTTGCTCCCCATTTTCCGCGCTGTGGCGGGCGAACAGGCGTTGCCCGTTTCGGTTCGCTCAATCGATACCGATTGGAACGATATCGTGGATTTAACGGATGTTTTGGTTTTGTACACGCTGATAAGCGGGAATTAATCTGCTCGCTTTTACGGCAGTAAGCCACTCTCTGCGCACCGGGCCGTTCGCGCTTATGCCGTCCGATGCCCGTTTGCCGCCGCAAATTTACAAAATTAATAAAAAATAGAAGAATCCCCGCCGCGTAATACGGCGGGGATTAACAAACATATCGGACGAACCGCCTTTTTGACCGAAGCGGTGCGCTGACCACAATTTTGTAGGAATCGTTTTTGCCTGCTTTCACACCGCTCTTGCCCAAAAGACCGTGCGTCCTATATATGAACCGCACAGCGCTTTCGGCAAAAGCGCGCACGGATTCATTTTCCGGACATCGCCATAAGAATACCACAGTTTCTGCCGGTTTGTCAAGCGCCCGGGCACAAAAAGAGCGGATTTTCGCTTTCCGCGAATAACCTTGGGCGCGGGCAAAAACTTCAAAAAAATCCTTTTCTCCCCTCCGGGCAAAGCGCATTTGACTTTTTTATCGCGTAAAGCGCGAAATCGGGCGCAAACGGGTTTTACTATTGAATCATCGGGTGATTTATGGTACAATAAGAGACAGAATAAATCACCCGATGAAAGGATGCGTGATGCGCGATGGGCAACCCCAATTATTCCGATATCACTCCAGCCGTTCGTGATTTGAGCGCCGACTGTCTGGCGCACAGCCACATCGACCCGAAATGGTACCAAACTTATCAGGTCAATCGCGGGCTGCGCGACATCAACGGCAAAGGTGTGTTAACGGGCCTCACCGAAATTTCCGAAATCCAGTCCAACCAAGTAGTAGACGGGAAAACGGTCGCCTGCGACGGCAAGCTGTTTTACCGCGGCATCGACATTGAGGAACTGGTGGACGGTTTTATCAAAAGCGGTACGCCGGGTTTTGAGGAAACGGTCTTTTTGCTGCTGTGCGGGCATTTGCCCACCAAAGAACAGCTGGCGGATTTCCGGAAAACGCTCGCCGATTACCGCACCCTCCCTTCCAACTTCGTGCGCGACGTCATTTTGAAAGCTCCGTGCGGCGACATTATGAATATGCTGGCACGGTGCGTGCTGACACTGTACGGATACGACGACAACGCCAACGATATATCCGTTGAAAACGTGATGCGGCAATCGCTGCAGCTTATCGCGCTCTTTCCGATGCTGTCGGTTTACGCTTACCACGCGTACACCCATTACCAGCTGGGGCAAAGCCTGATTATCCACAACCCTCTGCCGAACCTTTCCACAGCGGAAAATATTCTGCACATTCTGCGGCACGACAGCCGATACACGCCTTTGGAAGCGCGCATTTTGGATATCGCGCTGGTTTTGCACGCGGAACACGGCGGAGGCAACAACTCCACCTTCACCACCCATGTGGTGTCCTCCTCCGGCACCGATACCTATTCGGTCGTCGCGGCCTCCTTAGGTTCATTAAAGGGACCCAAACACGGCGGAGCGAACATCAAAGTGGTGCAGATGTTCGACGACATGAAAGAAAACATCCGCGACTGGACAGATACCGAAGAAATTTCCGCCTACCTGCGCGCGCTGCTGCACAAAGAGGCCTTCGATAAAGCGGGGCTTATCTACGGCATGGGTCATGCGGTATATTCGCTCTCCGATCCGCGCGCCAGAGTATTGCGGCATTTTGTCGGAAAGCTCTCGGAAGAAAAGGGTATGCAAAAAGAATACGCCCTGTATTCCGCGGTGGAAGAACTGGCCCCGAAGATTATCGCACAGGAACGCAAAATGTACAAAGGCGTCAGCGCGAATGTGGATTTTTACAGCGGATTTGTGTACCGGATGCTGGGTCTCCCCGAAGAACTGTACACCCCCATTTTTGCCATCGCCCGCATCGCCGGCTGGAGCGCGCACCGCATTGAAGAACTCATCAACGCCGGAAAAATCATCCGCCCCGCGTATCAAAATGTGTGCGAGCGCAAACCCTATGTCCCGATAGACGAGCGCTGAGTATGCACGCCGCAACAATCGCAAAATCGTCGCCTTGACAAGCCGAGCGATTTCCCGTACAATATTTATTCGAGCGGACACACCAATACCAATAACGGGAGGCAGAAAAGTGGAAAACAACGCGATTATTCTCACCGTCATCTTTGATGTGGAAAGCGAAGGATACCAAGCGTTTACCCAAATGAAGCAACGCCCCATCACCGACACGTACACGGTGCTTCAGGGCGCTTTGGTGAAAAAGGGCAGCAACACCGTGGATGTGCTGGATACACTGTCCAGCGGTGTGGACAGCACGGACGACACCATGACCGGCACATTAATCGGCGCGTTTATCGGGCTGCTGGGCGGGCCGCTCGGCGTGCTCATCGGAAGCGTGACCGGTCAGCTCATCGGCGGCGCCAAGGATTCCTCGGATATCAATCGCAACGCCACGCTGCTGGAAACCGTTGGCGCGAAATTGGCGGAGGGCGAAACCGCCATGCTGCTGCTGGCACAGGAAGAACCGGCGTTTTCGCTGGATTCCGCCTTCGACGCGTTTTCGGTAACCCTTTTGCGCCGGGACACCGCGTGGGTTCAAGACGAAGTAGACGAGGGCATCCGCGTTCAGCAGGAATTGGCGAAAGAAGCCAAGCGCAAGATGCATGAGGAGCGCTCCGCCGAACGCAAGCAGAAAATGGAGGAAAACCGCGCGAGGATTCGCGCCGGTTTTGCCGGATTAAAGACCAAAAAAAATGAGGACAAGAAAGAGGAGGAATAACCCATGGGCAGTTTACGAAAAATCAAAAGCGCGATGAAGAAAGACAAAGAACTGAGCGCCCTGATGGTGCGCAGCGGCAGAAACGAAATCCTGCTGGATTTGGACGGGGACAAAATTCCGGATATCGGGCTTTTGGATATCAACGGGACCGGAGAAATCAACGCATTTGCCGTTGATCTCACGGGAAACGGCGAATTTAACCTGTATCTGGCGGATAACGACAACAACGGCGTACCGGACGAGGTTTCGTTTTACGAGGACGGAGAAGATATGCCGGTTCAGGCTTTCTTCGGCAGGGCGGTGGAGGAACGGCTGCTGACCGCCGCCGCCAAGGCGGACGATATCCTTTCTGCCGCCTGTCTCGCCGCGGACGATGTGCTCTCGGCGCTGCAAGAACTCGAAAGCGATATTGAAGAAGCCTACCGCGTTTTTGAAACCGAGGAAAAATGTAAAGAACAGTAAGCCATAACGGCCGGAAAGCCAAAGAAGATAGGCCAAGGCCGGCCGTTTCGGCGCTATATGCAAACGAAAAGCAGGGCAGCATTTGCCCTGCTTTTTTTGCCGCGCAGTCTTTTGGCTTTGCCGTATCCGAAAACAAGGCGCCGCCCGATTGAAGCAGCGCCCTGTTTTAAATACATTTTGGAGGCAGTTATGGAAACCCTGTTCCCTTTTGCATTTAACCCTTGCGTTTCTTTGCGCGAACCGCCGCGGCAATGGCCATGACGGCGCACCCTGCGGCGCAAACCGCCAGCGCCAGCCACCCGGAAAGCCGCAGGAGATGCGTGCCCGTGCCGCCCACAAAGGGCGGGCGCAATGATGCGGGATCAATCACGGCGTATTGCCATTCCCCAAACTCGCCCGTACCCGGCTCAAAGACGCCCGAAACGGATTCTGCCCACGGAGCGTCGGCATCGGCGCGGTAGCGGATATCGTAACTTCCGTCGCTGAACACAACCGCGCGGAAAACACCGGGCACCGGATCGTAACCGGCAGGCGGTTCGGTTTCTTTGAAATAGTACACCGAGCAGCCGTAAGCGGAATAATCCGATGATAATGAGGCCGAAGTCGGTTGTATATTATCGGTAAATGTAAAATCTGAAACCGGTGAATCGGCAGGCACATCCCCTTTTACGGTGAAGAGAAGCCTTGCCAACGTCAGGCCGCCCTCGGGAACCGAGGTATTTTGGTCAATACCGTTTGGAATCTGAATATCGCACTCTAAAGTACCCGGATTGGCCGCATTGTTTTCCGCCGCGGTGACGGCAGCGCCCGCTAAAGCGCCCGTATTGCCACCGGGAAGCGCATATTCAAATTGCAATACATCGGCGTTGTAAATAAAGGTTCCGGATAATTCCGTAACCGCGCCGCTTCCGGGTTCGGTAATATTCAAATCGACCGCGAGCATATCCCCGGGGCTCACTTGGGTTTTGCGCTTATATTCCACTTGCTCAAATGTCACCGCGCCATCGGAGGCAGAGATTTGCTCTTTCAAAGCCGGTTCGGCGCAGGTCGCGTCTGTATACAGCGCAAAGGAGGAACCGGGCAAAGACTTTTTCGATGGGGACAGCTTTTGAAACGCGAGCTCGGTCTCTTTGGGCTTCGTTTGGTTATTGAAAACGGGAATGGTGTGCTCTTCCCCGGAAACAAGAAGCTCCCCGCAGCACGGGAATTTTTGTTCACCCAAAATAAATTCATCGGCGGGATTGTATTCTTCAATGGTATCATGATTTTCGTCTAAGACTTTGTAATAGCTAACCGTGGTACTTTCATCGGTCACTTGCCCGGTTTCCGGATCGGTCTGACAGGAATAATGCACAATCGCGTAATAAAGCGTGGGGTCGTAAAGATAATCCGGATCATTTTCCTCAGGGCTAGTATCCTCCGAAATGCCGTACAGGTAGTACGCATCGGTGCCCTGCGTTCCCGTGCCGAAATCCGCCCCGGTGAAATTGACCATGCCGCGCTCATCGGTACCGGCGTCCGCAAACTGAAGCTGATCGTAATTTTCAAGTGCGGAAACATCATTCACGTCATTGCCGGTTCTTTCCGAAGCGTCAACATTGATAAACGCATCCAGAAGCTGAGCACGGAAAGTAAACTTGCCATCGAATTTGGCGTCGTTGAGCGGTTCGTTATCGATGGTTTTTTGCGCCTGAAGCACACCGGGAATAGGGCTGTACACATGGACAAACTGAATGGAATTGGCGCGCTTTACGGTATTGGGCAATTCCCGTGCGGAGGTTTCATCGCCGTTAAAAGCCTGCATCGCCTCTTCCGGGGTGGCAACCTGTTCCGTGAGCGCGTTTTCCGCTGTCGGGTAGCACGGGTTCAATACGGGGATCTGAGGATCAAGGTTGTCATTTATCCCAACCACATGAGTGGGGCATAGATAATAGGCATCCGTTTGACCTGGCAAAAATTTTGATGTTGTTCCGACTTTTTCTGTCATAGCGCTATAACCAGCTTTAGTCATCGTCTCATCCGGAGTTTGGTTGGTGGCATAAAGCCCGTTTTCCGGGGTATACAATTTTTTAATCAGATATTTATTTACCGCCTCGGTTTTAACATCTGCAGCTCCGGTCACGGTGTCGTAATCGTTATTGATAAAGAAGCCCAAAGGTTCGTATTGGCTGTCCCGTGTTTCCGTAATGCGGTAGGGCAGGTTCACCGGAAGGCCGTGAATGAGCAGCTTTTGGTATTTGGAAAGGGAAAATTCGCCTTTCGGGGAAAGTTTGGTCTCGTTTCGGGAGAGTGGATTTCCCTTTTCATCGTATGTGAATACGGTCGCATCGAGCGCAAGCGGAATCCAAGTGCTTAATGTATAGGTATCCGTTTGGTCTCCATCGGAAAATAGAGCGCTTAAATATGAAGTGGAAACAAAAATTTCCAGCGAAAAGTTGAACAGGCGGCTGTTTTTATCGACAACCGCGTAATCGTGATCGGGGTCCACAATTTCGGCGGAAACGAGCAAATCGGTGGTCTGAACCTTATTGAGGTACTGAAGTTCACGGGCAACCAGATGCGCGGGATCCGGGTTATTGGGATCATCGTAATTTACGGAAAACGAAACGGAGGTATTTTGCAGGCTTTCGCCCTCAATAAATTTTTGGTAACCTTCCTCTTTTTGCGCAAGGGCCTGTTCAAAATCGGTTAAATTCCCATTTTGTTTATTAATCGCCTTTAAATTTTCATAATTTTCTTTTCCACCCGCCTGCAACAAAATCTTTTGGGTTTCCTCAAACGGATTGATAATTTTTCCGCCTTCCCTGATCAGCCGGAAGTAAGTCTCGTACCGCAACCCCGATTGAAAAGCCATTCCGGGATTATGACCAGTGATAATGCCCTCTTCTTTTTTTCCTATCTCTCCGAAAGTCAGATTACTACCGATATTGAAACCGTTGACAAAATCGGCGGTTTGCCGGGCTTTCAGCCAGAAAGAATTTGACTGCGTTGAAAGATATTCTTTTGGACCATAATACATTGTACCCCCGACATTGGCCTGGGTTTCCGAGGTACCGTTTAAATTATCGAAACGGGTAAATTTCTCGTTTAAATATTCTGTTGAATTCAATACCACCGTGTTCTGGGATGAAGATACATTAAACAAAAACGGATCGCGGTAATCATAATCTTTTTCCGGATTCGCTTCCTGCAAAGTTTGCTGCAGCGATTGCACCCCGCTGACCAGCCCGGGATTCAGGTTTTCGGTGGCAACCTCTTTTTCCACCCGCACATCGGTATTCGCGGGAAGGGCGGTGAAATCGATGTGTAAATTAGAATCCCCCATGCCGCGCTCCATGTGATAAATGGTCATGGTGTGTACTGTAGCCGGATTGGATTGATTGACAGAAATATTATAAATTCTCTGTGCCCCGTTGTCAAATGTATCATCATCTCCATCGCCCCAATGGCCACCACCATTGAAAACACCAAGGGGGGACTGTGCAAAAGAAGTCGGTTTTGAGTTTTGTGCCATCACTGAAAAATCAATATACCCCGATGCTTGGGAATGGGCGCCGCCCACATCGAGCGCCAAAAATCCGTCAATAAAAACCCACAGGTCATCGTCTCCGGTAAATGTGAACGTGCAAGGCTGACGGTTGCCTTCTGCATCGGTAAAATACCCGCCTTCCGGAATCCGAAATTTCAACTCAATTTTGGTGGCAAAACCGAAATTATACCCTTTGCTGTCTTTGCCGGTATCGGCGCCGGTTGCATCTTGCTCACCGTTATTAAACGGGAAATACCCGGGCTCCTGATTAAAATACCCGAAGTTTTCGAAGCCCATATTATGAACGGTTTGCTCATTGGCATAATAATTCACGGCCTTAGGTTCTTTGCTTTCTTCGTCATAGGTAAAATTCACCGTATCTCCGCTTGAAGAATCGAACACATAGTGCATCACGGGATATTCCTGACCGTGTTCCTGATACGTGAGGGATTCATCCTTTTCCACACGAAACGGGAATTTGGAAGCAACGGTCCACCCTTTACGGCCGTTATTGGCCGTTTGCTCAACCTGAACGGAAACAGGTTTAGTTGAAGAACTAAATCCCGATTCCATTCGACATGTTTCCCCTGTATTAGAATTGATAAAATCAATGGGATAGTCGTTTGCAAAACCAGATTTATACCCACCGTGATTAAAGTCTCTTTGATCTGCTTGAGCAAAGACACATATTACAACATAATAATAACCGGAAGTATGTGCACTTGAACTTCCAACTTTTTGAATCACCGCATTGTAAAGAGCAATGGCATTTTCATTATTATTGTGATTTTCACCGTCTGAATAAATCAAACCGCTCCAGCCATTTTTGTAATTATACGCAATTATACAATTATTGATGGCATCAGTTAACGATATTGTCGCATCTCTTGTTTGCTGAGATAAATTCGTCCGACCATCCTTTCCAAGCACTAATGTATCGAAATAATCCGATATCTTGAGTTTAAAAACCGTAAAACTACCTGTTCCCCAAGTAACTTGCGGTTCCGGAGTAAAATTAGATTCATACATTTCCATTGATGCGGTATATTCTCTATACACCGATTCTTGGTTTTCGGTCTGCCCGGAAAGCCACTGATAGTTAAAATACGGCGCAAGGGTGTTTCCCGCACTGCCGACCTTTAAATCATCATAATAAAATTCTCCATCGGTGGAACCATCGGTTGCGTAATATTGCCTATCTATCCATTGATTTACTCCAAGGTAATTATCCTCTTTACCGTTCCACCAGTATCCTTGTAAGGGATAAACCAAGCCTCCTACAGAACGGTGATATTGATATTTTGGATCATCCGGATCATAATCCGGATCGCCTTCAACCGATGCTGGTTCCCCGCCGTCATTCCCCAACCCGTTGGAATTATTGGCCGAATAAAATCGATCGGCATTATTTGTACTTCTGTCGCCAATAAAAAATTTATCGATAAATTCCTGCTTGAAATCAAGGTAATAATTCCCGAAATAAAGCGGATACCGCCAATCGGTGGCGGCCTGAGCCAGAGATTTAACCGCAAAATTAAATTGATCGAAACTGTCGTAGTAATCGTTATAATTGTTTACGCTCTCTCCGTTCGCGCCGGGGAGGCCGGTCATCCAAGTATTCAGATAATCATCTGTGGAAGCATCGGGATCTTGCGGCAGTTCGCTGTTCGAGAGGAAATCGTAATACGTCGCGTCCACCCAGTAGAGATCTTCACCGGAATTGTTATTGTTATCGTTGACCAGAAAATCGTAATCCACCCGGAACTGGCTCTTTTGCAGCCATTGGTCGGCAAAATTGCGGGAAACGTAATAGACGGTATCGGAAGTTCCGTGAACCGAATCGGATTCATCATATCGATTCCCATCGTAGGCGGGGGTAAAGTTTTGGGCCCATACCGCAGTATATTCGTCCACGGAGGTGATTTGCGGAATCACCGTTTTCGAACCGTCTTCCGCTTGCTCGCCTTGGAAAGGCACAAAAGTCGGGCCGGTGGCGCCGCTGTTCGGCTCTGTCTCTATGGGGTGAAACACCATTTTGGCCCCGGCCGGAAGGCCCAGGCCCTCCTGCGTGACAAACCAACCCTCGCTGCCCATGGTATTATTCATGTCTTTATCGGCGGGCAGCTTAACCGTTTGACGCAGGGGATCGTCCAAATCCGCGGTGGCATAAATATAATCCTGGCCGAACCAATCCTCATTATAGACCCATACTTTGCGGCGAATAGAAAAATCCAGAATTTCCGGGAAGAAATATTTGGAAGGGGTAACTCCCTCTTCGCCCTTCATCACAAAATAATTTTGATATGCCTCGCCGCTCTTTGCGCCCTGCGCCAGCTCCACTTCGTATTGCGCAATGCCGGAAGTGTTCTCCGCATTGCCCGCCAGCACATCGTCGGTAATTTCGTAAATATGCGGATTGCTCGCAATCGCGCCGTCGTAAAAGATGATGCCGCTGTATTCGGCAATGCCCAGCGACTGTGTCGCCAGCCGGCCGGCGCGCGGTACATCGCTTCCCGCCGGGAAATATTCTTCACACGAAAAACGAAATGCCTTTACACCGGCACTTTGCCAATCGTCTTTCGGAATATCCAAATAATAAAAGACGCCGGAAGATGACGCATCGGTACATTTCAAAAGCTTTGTGCTTCCGTCCGCCTCAATCACATTGCCCACCGCAACGGGAGAGCCGCTTGCGTTCAACGCGGTGACGGCGGGGTCTACAAACCGCACGTTGTTGTTTAAATCCAGCACATCGACATTTTCGGCTTTAAAAATCAGGCGAATATTGCCGACGGCACGGGAAGGCTGCCCCTCCCCCGCTGCGGCGTAACGCAAATCACGCAAAATCATCCGAGAGGCCGTTTTTGTTCCGGCTGCACTCTGGGCAGCGGGAATTTTGAGAATATACCCTGCGTCCGCCCCGGTATAAGTGCCAACAGCTAGCGCTTCTAAGTGCGATACCCATTGCACAGCTCCGGAATCATCCGTAAAGCGCACTTCGATTTGCCCGGGGTCACTTAACAACTCAGTATCACGGTAGGTTTTCGGCAGCGCCTGAACATTGATATAATAATCGCGGTTATCGTAGAAAGTATCGTTGGTGCCTTCCGCCGAAACCGACTCGAAAAGCCCGCCCAGCGGCGCCAGCAGCGAGAATACAACCAAAAGCGACAGCAAAAGCGCAACCGCCTTGTGCCCCGTCGAAAGGAAAATGTTATGTTTCATCTTTCCATCCGCCCTTCCCCTCTTTGCGAAAAACCGCCCAAAAAGCAACTGAACACAGTCCATCCCGCAAAAAGTGTTCAAAGAGAATTAACCAGATGGATTATACAATATTCCCCCCCCCGTGCAAGTTTATTTTGTGCAAAATGAAAAATTCGGCAAATCGCACAACCGAAAGCGCAAATCAAAGCTATTTTTCAGCAGAAAAGCGAAAAGAGCATTTGAGGAAAACGGCGATGCCGATTGATGCGGGGCGCCTTTTTAAAACAAGAGTTATGTTTGCCCGGCTGAAGCCGGGAACCGCTCATAAAAAATTTAAAAAAAGAAAAAGGCCGGGTGCAAAGCGGCCAAAAGAGAAACCGGGTAAGAGGCCCGGTATGACCTCTTACCCGAAGATGCTGAAAAACTCTCTATATCATGCGTATATATAATGCCGTAACGGTTTTATTCCTGTTGCTGCCCGTTTTCCGGTTTCGGAGTATTCCCGCTTTCCTGATTATCGCTCTCCTGACCGGCCGGGCGGTTCATCACGGCAACAAATTCATCGCCGTCAATCTTTTCGTGCTCAAAGAGAAATTGCGCCACCGCGTGGAGTTTATCCATATGGTCCCTGAGCTTCCGAGTGGTCTCATCGTAACTGCCGGTAATGATGCGCCGGATTTCCTTATCGATTTGAGCCGCCACTTCTTCGGAATAATTGCGCAAATGGCCAAAATCACGCCCGAGAAACACTTCTCCCGAATCGGAGTCGCCGAACATAATGGGCCCGAGCTCGTTGCTCATCCCGTATTGCATAACCATTTTCCGCGCCAGATCGGAAGCACGCTCGATATCGTTGGACGCCCCGGTGGAAATGTCCCCGAGCACCAGCGCTTCGGCCGCGCGACCGCCGAGAAGAACCTGAATTTCCTCCATCATTTCCATCTTGGAACGGTACGAACGGTCCTCGGAAGGAAGGCTCATCGTGTATCCGCCCGCCATACCGCGCGGGATAATGGAAATCTGGTGCACCGGATCTTGAGTCGGGCAGAAGAAGGAAACCACGGCGTGACCCGCTTCGTGATAGGAAGTCAGCTTCTTTTCCTTGTCTGTCATCACATGGCTGCGCTTTTCGGTACCCATGACGACTTTAATGGTGGCCTCTTCTATCTCTTCCATGGTGATGGAATGATGCTCTTTTCGGGCCGCCAGCAGCGCCGCTTCATTCAGCAGATTTTCCAAATCCGCACCGGTAAATCCGGCGGTCGATTTCGCTATAGTCAGCAATTCCACATCCGGCGCAATGGGCTTCCCCCGCGCATGAATGCGCAAAATGGCTTCACGGCCCTTGAGATCCGGGTAATTCACCACAATGCGCCGATCGAATCTTCCGGGACGCATTAAAGCGGGATCGAGAATATCCGGACGGTTGGTCGCGGCAATCATAATCACGCCTTCGTTTGCGCCGAATCCGTCCATTTCCACCAGCAACTGGTTCAATGTCTGTTCCCGCTCATCGTGACCTCCCCCCAGACCGGCTCCGCGCTGACGGCCGACCGCATCGATTTCATCGATAAATATGATGCAGGGTGAATTTTTCTTTGCCTGATCAAACAAATCGCGCACGCGGGAAGCGCCGACACCGACATACATTTCGACAAAATCGGAGCCGGAAATCGAGAAGAACGGCACGCCGGCCTCACCCGCAACCGCGCGAGCCAGTAATGTTTTTCCCGTTCCGGGAGGGCCCACCAGCAAAACGCCCTTGGGAATACGGGCGCCCAGTTCCTGAAACTTTTTGGGGCCTTTCAGGAAATCCACAATCTCCCGAAGTTCCTCTTTTTCCTCATCGGCTCCGGCAACATCCGCAAAAGTGGTTTTGCGTTTTTCATCTACCGGCTGCTTAACCCGCGCCTTGCCGAATCCCATCACGCCGCCCCGGCCGTCGATACCGTTGAGCGAACGGCGCATCATCACAAACATGACCACCACAAACACAATCACCAGCAAGGTGGGCAGAATATTGATGAACCAAGGTACCTGTTGCTGCGGCTTGACATCATAGACAATGTCGTTATCGGGATTGCCATCGGAATTGACATCTTGCACATCTTCCCAGACACTGTCTAAGAATAGATTAATCTCCGGAACTTTGTACTGAATGATGTCTTTTTCGTCTATGACGCCGTCTTTGTTTTCATCCTGTCTGAATTCTTTTCTCAGGCGCATTTGCAGCTCGCCGTTGTTGAGATCCAGCTCGAATTCTTCCACTTCTCCCCGGTCGAAATAGCCGATGTAATGAGAATAGGGCAATTCGGTTTGATCACTCATCATGTTGAGCATCATCCACGACGCCAAAATAATGAGCAGCGGGATTCCCACAATGAGCAGTATGTTTTTGAGCATACGCCCGTTATTCTGATTCTCCGGTTTCACAATCCGGCCTCCCTCTTACTGTTTGATGGTCGCGATATACGGGAGATTCCGGAATTTTTCGTCCACATCCAGCCCGTAGCCGACAATGAATTTATCCTCTATACTCATCCCGACATAATCCGCATGCACATCCGCTATCCGGCGCTCCGGTTTATCCAAGAGAGTACACAGCCGGATACTGTTGGGGTGACGTTCCCGAAAATGCCGAAGCAGAAAAGCCAAGGTGACGCCGGAATCCAAAATATCCTCTACCACCAGCAGGTCTTTATCTTCCAGCGGAACGGTAATATCCTTGATGATGTTCACATTTCCGGAAGTCTTTGTTCCGCTTCCGTAACTGGAAACGGACATAAAATCCACTGCGAGGGGCAAATCGATTTGACGCGCCAAATCCGCCATAAACACAAAAGATCCCTTGAGAACCGCAATCATCAGCAGATTTTTTCCCCGGTAATCGGCGGTTATCTGTTTGCCCAAACGGGACACCGTCTGACGCAATTGCTCTTCCGTAAATAAAATTTCATCCAGCTCATAATTCATCGGAAGCATCATCCTTTCCCAAGGGTTCTAATGTGATCATTTCTTTGGTGCCGCGGGTGACCACCGCCCGCTCATCGGGAGCAAACCCGCAAACCAGCAGGATGCCCTCGTCATCACAGACAATCGGAACCAAAGACCGCATTTCCTGCGGAAGATGTTCTTCATTAAAGAGCTTTTTCAATGTTTTGCCACATCCGCGGCCGGCAGGATGAAAGCGGTCGCCCCGAATCCGGCTGCGCACACACAACTTGCCCTTTATCATATCACACGAAAAAGAAAAAGAAAATAATTTTCTGTAAACATTTTGCCGCTGCCGCCATTCCGCCGCCGGGAATACCCTGACGCGGTAGCGATAACCGCCCAAACAAAATGATTCCCCAACGGTGAGCGGAAGGCATTCAGCCGGATGGGGCACAAAAGACGGAAAAAACCGAAGAATTTCATCGCAGCGGCAGCGAACGCCTCCCGGCAAATCCAGACTGCCGCCGGAGGTGATAAGCTTTGCCATTCGGTCTATATGCGCCATCTCCGGGCGCGCGCCGGCCAAACGGGCCGCCTTGAGCAATACTCTGCGCCTTACCGCCGGCATCAGCGCCCGCAAAGAACGCGCGGAATACCCGCCGTCAACCTCCGCCTCATGTAAAGCGGAGGCGGTAATTTCTTCCCAAAAATCCTCTTCTTCCCGTGCCAGAGAAGACAGGCGCAGCAAAGACCGGGCGGCATTCGGGCGTATTTCCCGCATGACGGGAAGCAGCAGATGGCGGACTTTATTGCGATCGTACGAAAGAGAAGCGTTGGTAGAATCCGTAATAAACGGAATACCGTTTTGCGCGCAGTAATGCTCGATTTGCTCCCGGTTACAGTCCAGTAAAGGGCGAATCACCCGTCCGCGCACATACGGAATGCCGCAAAGCCCGGAAATACCGCACCCGCGCAACAAATTCAGCAGGACGGTTTCCGCCTGATCGTCCGCATTGTGCGCCGTGGCCGTTTTGGCCCCGGGCACTTTTGCCGTCTCGCGTTCAAAAAAAGCATATCTCAGGCGCCGCCCCGCCTGTTCCACAGATTCCCCGCGTTTTTTCAGCGCCGCAACATCCGCATGGCAGACGGTCAGCGGAATGTTCAGCCGCGCGCACTGGCGCCGGACAAACGCCTCGTCTCTTTGCGACTCTTCCGCGCGAAGACCGTGGTTGAGGTGTAGCGCGCAAATTTCCCTCAGGGAGAGACGCTCTTTTAAAGAAATCAGCGCATATAGGAGCGACATGGAATCGGCTCCGCCCGACAGCGCAAGGAAAACCGTGTCCCCGGGACACAGCAAATGTTCGCGACATACGGTGTCCAGCACCTTTTCGGTGATGCCCTCATCCATTGTGATGCAAATCGATGCCGGTGAACGTCACATATTCTCCGCTCCAGGAAAGCTTGACGGTTCCCAGTTCTCCATGGCGGTTCTTGGCCACAATAACCTCCGCCGTATCCGCTTCAACCTCCTCGGGATGGTCTTTTTCATTTCGGTAATAATCATCGCGGTAAAGAAACAAAACCTGGTCGGCGTCCTGCTCAATAGAGCCGGAATCCCGCAAATCGGAAAGCGCGGGGCGGTGATTGCTTTGCTTTTCGGTCACACGGGAAAGCTGGGCGCAAACCAAAACCGGAATATTCATCTGCTTGGCCATAATTTTCAGGGACCGGGTAATTTGGGAAATTTCCTGCGTGCGGTTATCGGCATACATTCTGCCGCCAAGTTGCATCAATTGCAGGTAATCCACAATCACCAATCCCGCGTTTTTTACGCGCCGCACGCGGGCCATCATCTCGGGAACGGTAATATTCGCGGTATCGTCCAGATAGATGGGCGCTTTGCATAAGATATTGCCGGCCATCACGATGCGATTCCACTCATCGCCGCTTAAATTGCCGGTGCGCAGTTTTGGGCCGGCCACATGCGCCTCGGATGAAATCAGGCGATTGACCATCTGTTCGCAGGACATTTCCAGATTAAAGATAACAACAGTGCGGTTTTGCTGCAGCGCGACATTCCGGGCAATGTTCAGCGCAAAGCTGGTTTTGCCCATACCCGGGCGGGCGCCCACCACAATGAGATCCGAACGGTTCAGCCCGGTCGTAATCAGATCCAACGAGCCGATACCGCTTGGAATCCCGATATACAGGTTACGTTCCGGAGAACTCAGCTTGGTATACGTATCGAACGACTGACTGATCACATCCGCAATCGGCCGCAATTCCCCCGCATACCGGTTTTGCCGGATATCGTAGATTTGCTGTTCCGCCGAATCCAGCAAGACACCGGCATCACACCCGGGATCCATGGCCTGATCGATAATACCGCGGGAAACGGTAATGAGTGTTCTTACCTGTGCCTTTTCGCGAACCAGCTTGGCGTAGGCCGACACATTGGCAATGGAAGGCACCTGCTCGGCCAGCTTAAAGAGGTAATTTCTCCCATCCGTACCGGTGAAAAAATCTTCCCCTTTGAGCGCCTCATAGACCGTAATCAAGTCAATGGGCTGTCTCTCCAGAGCCTTTTTCACCATGACACGGTAAATGGCCTGATGTTCCGGAAGGTAAAACTGATCGGCCTGCAATACATCCGCCACCTGATCGATACAATCCGGCTGCATCAGGATACATCCCAAAACGGATTGTTCCGCTTCAAGGCTGTACGGAAGCGCAAATCCGTCGTTTCTTGTGCCATCCGGCATACGCAATGCCTCCCCTTACGCCGAGACCTCTACCGTCAGCTTGGCGCTCACCCCTTGCAATTTTACATCCGCGGTATATTTGCCGTACGATTTAATATCTCTCATTGAGATTTTCCGACGGTCTACCGTGACGCCCAATTGCTTTTGGAGTTCCTCGGAAACTTCCCTTGTGGTCACCGCGCCGAACAGTTTTCCGCTTTGCCCGGCCTTGGCGTGAATCAGCAGTGTCTTGCCGTCTATCGCCGCCGCCGCTTCGTCGGCCGCTTTTTTATCCATCTCCCGATGGTACTGTGCGGCAGCTTCTTTATTGTGCAATTCGCTCATGGCCTGAGCATCCGGAATCATGGCCAGATTCCGGGGCAGCAAGAAATTACGCGCGTACCCGTTGGAAACTTGAATTAATTCGCCCTTTTTCCCTTGGCCTTTCACATCCTGAAGCAATATGACCTGCATGGTCCATCCCCCTTTTTGTTTGCGATATGCCGTTTGCCCCGCCCAAAGGAACCGGGTGGTCCACTCTTAAACGGCTGAGGCGTTAAAGCGCGGACGGCTGCTGCGGTTTTGCCGTTTCGTCCCAATAGCGGTCTATCGCCTGTTTCAACAAATCCACGGCCTGCGGCAACGTGACGTCTGTAAGCTGCGCGCCGGACATCGTGAGATGCCCGCCTCCGCCCAACGCTTCCATGGTCAGCTGAACGTTAAAATCGCCGAACGACCGCGCCGAAATATGCACGCCGTCCTTCCCGTGAAAAAGGGTGAAGGCGGCCTGAACCCCTTTTACGCCGAGCAATTCGTCCGCCGCCTGCGAGCAGGCAACGCGGTTTTCGGTTTCCTCTCCGTCCGAAGCGCAGGCAATGGCGGTGTCCCGGTATATCTCCGCTCCGGAGACGATTTCCGCCTTGCGCCGGTAAACGCCGATTCCGCCGGTGAAAAGCTTCTTGACGGCAACCGTATCGGCGCCCTGCCGCCGCAAATAAGCCGCCGCCTCAAATGTTCTGGCTCCCGCGTTGATGACAAATCCCCGGGTATCCAGCATAATGCCGGAGAGCAGCGCCTCCGCGTCTGTTTTCGGCGTGCCGGGCAAATCCATATACTGAACCAATTCCGCCACCATCTCACAGGCGGAACTGGCAAAACTCTCGTGGTAAAAGACAACCGCTTTATCGATATGACCGTTCATGCGGCGGTGATGATCGATCACGGCAACGGTTTTCACCATGCGGTAGATCGGTTCGTACTCCAGCATTTGGGGATTTTGCGTATCGGTGATAATCAGCAAGGTGCGGGCGCCAACCAAATCCAGCGCTTTATCCCCAACAACCTGCCAATCCTTATGCCCCGCCTGAGTATATCTGTCCAGCAATTCACCCGCCAGAGAAGTCTTCGGGTCAACCACCAGGTAAGCGGGTTTTCCCAAAGCGCGCACCGCACTGACCAGCGCCATGCCGGAGCCGACACTGTCCAGATCCGAAAACCGATGCCCCATCACCAGCACATTTTCCGCCGCCAGAATCAAATCCCGCAGCGCCGCGGCAATAACGCGGGTGCGCACCTTTGTTCGCCGCTCCACGCCCTTGGAAAGTCCGCCGTAAAACTCAAAACCGTTTTTCGCGTATACCGCAACCTGGTCTCCGCCGCGCCCAAGCGCCATTTCGATGGCCTGACGCGCCCGGGTTTCCGACTGCCGAAAATCCGATCCTTCCCCGACGCCGATGGATAAAGTGACCTGCGCGTGATTTTCCAAGGGAATCGACCGCACCCGATCCAAAATATCAAACCGGGAGTCGATAAACCGCTGCAGGCTCCGTTTTTCCACCACGGCAAAAAAACGGTCGTTTTCAAATTTTTGCAATATACCGCCCGAATCGCTCAGCCAGTCCTCCAAAGCGGTTTCCACCAAGCCCTCGATTTTTGCCCGCTCGCTGTCCCGCATGGTCTGCATTAAATCTTCCAGATTATCAATGAAAATCAGCATGGTCACCGGTCGGGTCGCCGCATATTCCTCGGCGGCATTTTTCATCTCGGTGACATCCAAATAATACAGCACATACAGATCGCCTTCCTGAGAGGAAAGGCGGCTGACGGCCGTCATATACCGTTTTCCGGAAAGCGTAACCTCCAGCATATTTTGACGGGGCAGCTCATCAATACCGACATTCGGCAAAACAGAGGACATTTTATTCCCGATAACCGATTTGCCGCCGAGCACATAGCGCTGCATCCTGTCGTTGTGCCAGAGTACCTGACCGTCCTGCGTAACCACCGCCACCGGCAACGGAAAGCGGGCAAGAGCAAGGCGGTCGTTTTCGTCTAAAGCCCGCGCGACCCGCTCCATACAGCGGTCGATGTCCCTTTGGTCCCGCACCAGCCGCACGAGGGCGGCCAAAATCAGAATGGCCGCAACGCTCATTTCCACCGCCGAAGCGACAGGCGAAAACACGTAAGTGATGCCGGCAAAAATCGCCAGCACCACACTCAGCACCCATACCATCGGCGCCATCCAGAATAACCGACCGTTTTTCATAAGCCGTTAACCTCTATGTGTATCGAAACGTGCGTTCCCGCATGGGCTCACACATCCATAATAATCGGCAAAATCATCGGGCTGCGACGGGTTTTGGAAAACAGCATTCGGGAAAGCTCATCGCGAATACGCGTTTTCATCGTTGTCCACTCATAAGCGTTGTGGGCCAGACAGTCCTCCAAAATTTTCCGCGCCGTCTCCCGGCATTCTTCCATTAAGCTTTCCGATTCACGCACATACACAAACCCCCGGGAAACAATATCCGGGCCGGAAAGAATTTCCCCGTTTTGCGCGTCGATCGTCGCGACCAGTACCAGAATGCCGTCTTCCGCCATATGATGGCGGTCCCGCAAAACCACCGAACCGACGTCGCCGATGCCCAGCCCGTCGACCAGAACCTTTCCCGCCTGTACCGTTCCGCTTACCGTCAGCTTATTCGGAGTAAGTTCCATAATTTTTCCGATATCCGACACCATCACGTGATCGGCGGGCATCCCCAAGGAAAGCGCCAACTCCGCATGCCTTTTCAGGTGCTTTTGCTCTCCGTGCACCGGAATAAAAAATTTCGGCCGGGTCAGCGCGATAATCATTTTCAATTCTTCCTGGCAGGCGTGTCCGGACGTGTGCACATCGTACATTTTCTCGTACACAACATCGCAGCCCCGGCGCATCAGCTCATTAATCACCCGGGTCACCGCTTTTTCGTTTCCGGGAATCGGCGTGGCCGAAATAATGATGGTGTCCTCCGGCCCGACTTCCACCTGCCGGTGATCCGAAAAAGCCATTCGCGTGAGCGCGGACATGGGTTCTCCCTGACTGCCCGTGGTAATCACGGCGATTTTCTCCTTCGGGTAACGGTTAATTTCCTCTATATCGATAAGTACGCCGTCGGGCACTTTCAAATACCCCAAATCGGTGGCGATGGAAACAAAATTCATCATACTGCGCCCGGAAACCGCCACTTTGCGCCCATCCGCACGCGCCGCGTCCACAATTTGCTGTATGCGATGCAAATTGGAAGAAAATGTCGCGATAATAATGCGATGATGTTTGGCCTTGGTGAACAAATGGGCAAAGCTCTCCCCCACCACCCGTTCACTGGGCGTATATCCCGGGCGCTCCGCATTGGTGGAATCGGCCAGCAGCGCCAATACGCCCTGTTTGCCCAATTCGCCGAATCGCGCCAAATCCATCACTTCCCCGGAAATCGGGGTAAAATCGATCTTAAAATCTCCGGTATGCACCACACAGCCGATCGGTGTGTGAATGGCCAGCGCCACCGCATCGGGTATGGAATGATTGACGGCGATAAATTCCACCGAAAACTGCCCCAATTCAACGGTGTCTCCCGGCCTGATTTCGATGAGTTCCACCCGGTTTTCAAGGTCATACTCTTTTAATTTGGAATCCACCAGAGCCAATGTCAACCGGGTTCCGTAAATCGGCAAATTACATTCCCGAAGAAAATACGGAAGCCCCCCGATATGATCTTCATGGCCGTGCGTGAGCACAATTCCGCGAATCCGGTCGCGGATTTTCAAGGCATAGGAATAATCCGGCAATACGATATCAACGCCCAGCATATCGTTATCCGGAAATTCCATCCCGCAATCGATAATAATCGCGTCGTTTTCATATTCCACCACCGTCATATTCTTGCCGATTTCGTTCAGGCCGCCCAAAGGAATAATCCGCACGGGAGAGGCCGCTGGGCTCTTTTCCTCCCGTGCAGGCGCTTTCTCCCGCTGCTTAATTTTTCCGTAACGGCTTGTCTGTGTCTGTGTGCCGGTGCGAACTTTGTTGTCTGTAGGCACTCAATATCCTCCGTTTCTCTATCCATTATCCCTGCCCTCACCAACAGGGTAAACATTCACGATTTATTTTCACTGTCCGGCTCTTTGCCGCGCAAAACTTCCGTCTGCGCCTCCCGAAGGGATATGCCCCGTTCCCGGGCCATCTTGGCCAGATCTTCATATTCCGGTTTTTCCCGCCGCACGCCGTAGCCGCAGGAGCTTTTTACCGTGACCGCCCCGTAAGGCGTCTGCATCACCCGAGACGACCGATCTAAAATATAACGCCGCATGGGGCATTCCCGAACACCCAAAGTCGCGGTGTGCCGAAACAGCAAACGAATCATCCGGTCTCGGTCCTGAGGTGTGCACAGCACGGAAATCTGCACCGCCGGGCGGGATTTTTTCATTCCGACAGAAGTGGTATACACGTCCAAAGCGCCGTTTTCGCGCAAAATTTCCGTGGCGAACCCAATCTCTTCCGCGGTCATATCGTCCACATTGCAGGAAAGTTCCGAAAGCGGTTCCGAAGGAGATTCCGCCTGCTCTTCGGATTGGCCGAGAAAAGCGCGGACACAATTCGCGGCGGAAAATTGCCGGGTACCCATCCCGTACCCGATTTTCTCCACGGTCATCGGCGGCATATTCCCAAACCGGGAAGCAAAGTATTTCAGCAATGCGGCTCCGGTCGGCGTGCAAAGTTCCCCTTCCGTTTCGCCGTAAATCGGAACATTTTCCAAAATCACGGCGGTGGCGGGGGCGGGAACCGGCAAAATTCCATGAGCGCACCGCACCTGACCCCGGCCGACATGAACGGGGGAAACCGCGATTTCATCGGGAGCCAGCCGGTGCACCAGCAGGCAAACCGCCGTAATGTCCGCAATGGCGTCCATCATGCCGACTTCATGAAAATGAACCTCGCGCACGGGTATTCCGTGTACTTGGCTTTCCGCCCGGGCAATAATTTCGTACACCGCCAAAATATCCGCTTTCACCGAAGACGGAACGGCCAGGCGACTGACGATGCTTTCCACATCCCCCGGCGTCGCATGGTGATGGCGGTGATGGCCGCCATCCCGATCCTCTTTTGGCGGCTGCTGCGCCTGTTCCTCCGTTTGGCCGTTTACGGTCACAGTAATTTTGGTGCCCAAAATCCCGCAAGAAGTGATTTTTTGCGCGCGCATTTCAACGCCGGGCAATCCGGCCGCGCGAAACGATTCCAAAAATTCCGAAGGATCCTCCAACAATTCCAAAAGCGCGCCGGTAAGCATATCACCGGCAGCGCCCATATTGCACTGCAGATAAAGCGTTCGCACCGTTATTCCCTCTTTGTCATATGATTGATGCGATGCGCCAGAACGCCCGCGCCGAATCCGTTATCGATATTCACGACCCCGACGCCGCCGGCGCAGGAATTGAGCATGGAAAGCAGCGCGGAAAGCCCGTGAAAAGAGGAACCGTACCCCACACCGGTGGGCAGCGCAATCACCGGGCAATCCGTCATGCCCCCAATCACGCTCGCAAGCGCCCCTTCCATGCCGGCCGCCGCGATAATCACGGACGCGTTCATCAGCGTTTCCCGAAACGCCAGCAGCCGGTGTAGGCCCGCCACGCCGACATCGTACAGCCTTTGTACCCGGTTGCCCAGCCATTCGGCGGTCACCGCCGCTTCTTCCGCAACCGGAATGTCACCGGTTCCGCCGGTCGCCACCACCACGGTGCCCAGCCCGTCCGGCTCCGGGATTTCGCCGGTATATCCGATGTGCGGCGCCTGCAGATAAGTGATCGGAAAAGTTTTTTGAATCTCATTCGCCTTTGGTTCGTCTAAACGGGTGATGAGCACTCGCTGGCCGTTTTGACGCATCGATTCCAAAATACCGGAAATTTGCGCGGCGGTTTTGCCCTGCGCAAAAATCACCTCGGCCATTCCCTGCCGAACCCGCCGGTGAAGATCCACTTTGGCGTAACCGAGATCTTCAAACGGAGCGGATTTGAAATACGTCAGCGCCTCGTCCACCGATACCTCTCCGCTTTGCACCTTACAAAGCAACTGCCTTACGGGCGTATCCAAGCGCTTCCCCCTCCTATGTTTTGCCGGAAATCCGCACACATTCGCAAAAGCTCCGCCGCGGCCAACAGCCGCCCGGGTGGTCATTGCGCGCAAGCCCGGTCTTTGCGCGGTGTTGCCTTAAGTTTTGCCTTAAATATTTTGCCGTTTTTCTTTGAGTTCCCGTTCGGCCTGAGGCACACGCAGATAAACGGGGCGCAGCATCTGCGGAGAAACCCGGCTGCCCTCTGCGGGTAAGGATTCGGCCGCCGCGGCAATACCGTAAGGCGTAACATACCGCAAATGCGGCGGAGCAATGGCGCACGGGAATCGCTCCCGGTATTCCCGAAAGCAGATTTCGGCTCCGTCCCCCACAAAAAGCACCCGCCTGCCGCTTTTTTGCCACAGGGCCGCAGCGTCTTCCGAAAGGAGCGCTTCGTCCGGGCTCACCCGCGTAATCTTTCCGCTTTCGCATTCAAAGCAGGCCGTATAAAACTGCCGGCATCTGGCGTCCATCACACACGCAAGCAGGCCGTCATACAAAATCCCCTCGAAATTATGGGCAAGGGCAGACAAAGATGAAACGGCAACGCACGGGATATCTCTTCCGAACGCCAGCCCTTTCGCGGCGGCGGTGGCAATGCGCACGCCGGTAAACGATCCCGGCCCGGCGCAAACCGCCAGCAGATCAATCTGATCCACGGTCATTCCCGCGCACGCCAAAACGCTCTCGGTCATCGGCATAAAAGTCTGACTGTGTTTGAGCGGAACATGGACATAGCCGCACGAAAGGATTTTGCGCTCATCATTGACCACGCCGCAGCAGGCGGTTACGGACGAGGTATCCATCACCAAAATATTCACAAAGTTATTCCCTCCACGCAAATGCGCCGCTCGGTCGGTGAAATCCGTTCAAACCGAACCTGCACGGTATGTCCGGGAAGCGCGCGGGAAATATTTTCACTCCATTCCACGGCAATCAGCGCGCCGGAATCCAGATATTCGAAAAACCCGGTCGCGTATAAATCTTCCCAAGTTTCCACCCGGTACATATCAAAATGCACCAGTTTTTCACCGTATTCCTGAACCAGCGCAAACGTGGGCGAAGAGACCAAATCTCCGGGCAGCCCCAGCCCCTCGGCCATGCCGCGCACAAAGACGGTTTTGCCCGCACCCATTTCCCCCGTCAGCGCGACAACGCCGGTTTGCATTTTCCCGGCAAGGCGCGCGCCGAGCGATTCGGTTTCCTGAGGGCTTCGGGTAATTTGTACCATAACCGCGCCTTATTCCGCCCTGCCGATATCTTTCAGCAGGGAATCCTCAACCGCGGACGCACCGGTGTGGGGAATGGACGTCCACGCCACATTCTTTTTAAAGAGCGCAACGAACACCATAACTATCATCGGCAGCATAAATATGGGAAACATCAATACCGAGCGCCAATATTTCCCGATTCTCTTCTTTTCGGATACAACGGAGAAAACAGCCAGAAGGAACATGGTGCCGTATGACGCGCAAAGCACCGCAAGCACGGTGCCGCCGATAATCGGGAACCAATATTCCGGCGTGATGAGCATGCTGCAAACGGCCGCCAGCAAACTGAGCACGCTCGCGACCAAAATCAGCGCCATACAAAGGATGCCCAGCAAAAACATCATCACGTCAAAAGCGCCCTTATTTCCTGCGCGCCAGCTTTGAAAAGCCGGTTTCAGCAGCAGGCGAATCTCCTGAACCGTGCCGCACATCCAGCGCATGCGCTGCCGGAGAGATACTTTCCAGCCGGTGGGCTGCTCATCGTAACAAACGGCATCCCGCACAAACTGCACATAACGGCCTTTTAAGATTTGCCGGGAGGCAAACTCGCTGTCTTCGGTCAGCGTTTCCGTAACCCAGCCCTCATCCTGAATAATCGCCGTTTTGAAAGCGAATCCCGTCCCCCCGATCGAGCAGGACATGCCCTTATTGGAACGCGCCTGATGATAAAACCGGCTCAGCATATACCAATAAATGGCGTAACAGCCGCTGACAACGGAATCAAAGGGATTTTTCGTTTCCCGGTACCCCTGCGTGGCGTCCACTCCGGTGCAAAGCGCCTCGTTGGTTTGCCGCAAATAACGGGGATCCACTAAATTATCCGCGTCGAATACCGTAATCGCATCGTACCGCCCGGGGTATTCCCGCATCAGTCTTTGCAGCGTCCAGCGCAAAGCAAATCCTTTTCCGATATGCTCCGTATCGCGGCGCTCGTATACCACCGCTCCGTGTTCCCCGGCAATTTCGGCGGTGCGGTCGGTGCAATTATCCGCCGTGACAAAAACCGTATAGTGATCTTTGGGATAATCCTGATTCTTCAGGCTGTCGATCAGCTGCCCGATCACCGCTTCCTCGTTGCGCGCACAGATGAGAACCGCAAAACAGTATGTCTTATCTTCTACCTTCCGGCGCATTTTCGGACGGCCGAACCCGTACAGGGCTATAATCACGTGGTACAGCATCACCAGCCCCACGAAACCCCAAAGGATGGCGGCGATCAGTGTGAGAATAAACGTAGGCACAGAAAATCCCGGCATATGGGTGTTCCCCTCTACAGATTATCGGTTTCAACAGGATCAGTGATCGGTCAGCAGGGAAAGCGTTTCCGCGCGAGTGCGCATATCGGAGCGCATGGTTCCGCGAAGCGCGGAAGTCTGCGTGCGGGAACCGGCGGCGCGCACGCCGCGCATGGTCATGCACAGATGCTCCGCCTCAATAATAACGGCCACGCCAAGCGGGGAAAGCTCCCGGTCCAGAAAATCGGCGATTTGCGCCGTAAGCCGCTCCTGAAGCTGCGGCCGCCGGGCAAATACATCGACAATGCGCGCCAATTTGGAAAGCCCGATGATTCTGCCGTTTCTCGGGATATACGCGATGTGCGCCACCCCGATAAAAGGAAGCAGATGATGTTCGCACATCGACTGAAGCGGAATATCCCGAACGGTCACCAAATCTTCCCCGTGACGCTCCTCAAAAATCTTTAAATGTTTCTTCGGATCTTCCCCGATTCCGGAAAAAACCTCCGCGTACATATCCGCGACCCTGCGCGGCGTTTCCCGCAATCCTTCCCGGCCGGGATCTTCTCCGATGGCGAGCAGCAGCTCGCGTACGGCTGCCTCCAACCGCGGTTTATCCATGGTTCAAAAACCCCCGAAACCTTGCGTAATACAGGCGACGCCGCATAAAGGCCGATGCCCGCCTTTGCCTCCGGGCGGTATTGCCGCAACGTTTCCACCCGTTTCGGCTCTCCCGGAAACACGGTTATTATACTCCCGTATCGGAAAAATTTCAAGGCCGGCGCCATAAATGCAACAGCAAAAAAGCGGCAGCCATTTTCTCTGTCGCAATTTTCCCCGGTTTGCCATTCGCGCCGCAATGCCAAAGATGATGAATATGCCGCAATTATGACACAATTATGGTGCCATTTAAGATAGAGCGCATGCCCCCGAAAATTTGATATGCGCAAACAGGCGGCGCAATTTATTCCCACTCCACGGTTCCGGGAGGTTTGGAGGTGATATCGTACACCACGCGGTTTACGCCGGGGCATTCGTTGATGATGCGGTTGGAAACCGACGCCAAAAGTTCATACGGAATCCGCGCCCAATCGGCGGTCATAAAATCGTCGGTGGTGACAGCGCGAATGGCGATGACGTTTTCGTATGTCCGGTGATCCCCCATCACGCCCACCGATTTCGCCCCGGTGAATACGCAGAAGAACTGGCTGAGCTGCTCTTCGTACCCGGTTTTGCGCATTTCATCCCGAAGGATAAAATCAGCGTCCTGAAGAATGCGCACCTTTTCGGGGGTAATCTCCCCCACCACGCGCACGCCGAGGCCCGGCCCGGGGAACGGCTGGCGCCACACCAGCGATTTGGGAACGCCCAGCATTTCGCCTACTTTGCGCACCTCGTCTTTAAACAAATCGCGAAGCGGTTCCACAACACCCAAAAATTGCACATCTTTGGGGATGCTCTGCTGGTTATGGTGTGTCTTGATGACGGCGTTACCCGCCTTTCCGCCGGAAACGCCCCTTCCGCTTTCCACGCGGTCCGGGTAAATGGTGCCCTGCGCGAAGAACGCGTCCCCGCCGGCGCGGGATTTAATCTCTCCCCAAAATACTTTGTAAAACTCGTCCCCGATGATTTTGCGCTTTTGTTCCGGGTCGGTGACGCCGCGCAGTTTTTCCCAAAAGACATCGGCGCAGTTCACGCGGACAAAGCGCATGGGAAACAGGCCGCTGAAAATCGTTTCCACCTCATCGCCCTCGTGCTTGCGCATCAGGCCGTGATCCACAAATACGCCCGTGAGCTGTCTGCCCACCGCGCGGGAAAGCAGCGCGGCGGCAACGGCGCTGTCCACGCCGCCGGAAATTCCCAAAATCACCGGCTTATCGCCGATGCGCTCCCGCAATTCGGCGACCGTCCGATCGATAAAATCTTCCATATGCCAGTCGCCCCGGCAACCGCAAACCGAGAGGACAAAATTTTTCAAAATCTCGCCGCCGAATTCGGTGTGGGTCACTTCCGGGTGAAACTGCACCGCGTACAGCCCGCGGGACGAATCCTCCATCGCCGCGCACGGGCAGGCATCGGTGACGGCGGTAACGGTAAATCCTCGCGGCGGGCGCACTATGCTGTCCGCGTGGCTCATCCACACCGTGCTCTCCCGCGCAACACCCAAAAAAAGCGCGCTTTGCGGCGCCTGCACGCGGCAGGAGACCCGGCCGTATTCGCCGCCCGTGTCCTGCCGAATCTCGCCGCCAAGCAGCCGCGCCATAATCTGCGCGCCGTAGCAAATGCCCAGTACCGGCAACCCCAGCGAAAAAATCTCCGGCGAACACACCGGCGAATCCGAAAGCCCCACGCTGGCGGGGCCGCCCGTGAAAATCACGCCGCGGTAACCGCCTTCGGCAATTTGCCGCGCAGACGCGGTGTAGGGCAGGATATCGCAATACACATGCATTTCCCGAACCCTGCGCGCAATCAGCTGATTGTACTGCCCGCCGAAATCCAAAACCAACAGCTTTTCCATAAGCTTTTTCCACCCCGACTGTACCCCGAATAACCCCCGGGAATACGGCCCTTTTCATCCGATTTGATTCCGCCCGGCGCTCTTTCTGTGCGGTGTTGCCCCCAAGAAAGAGCGTTACCGAACGATAATGGCTTCTCTTTCGGGGCCGTTTGAGACCATATCGATGCGCCGGCCGAGCCGTTCTTCAATAAAGCACACATAATTTTGCGCTTCTTTGGGCAGCTGCGCAAACGAGCGAATGCCCCGGATATCGCGCTTCCAGCCGGGCAGCGTTTGCCATACCGGCTTTGCGCGCCTTAAGCACGGTGTGGTGGGAAACGAGCGCGTCACTTCGCCGTCTACGGAATAACCCACGCATACGGGAATTTCCTCCAGATACGAAAGGCAGTCCAGCGCGGTCATCACGACTTTTGTCGCCCCCTGGCACTCAATGCCGTAACGGGTCGCCACGCAGTCGAACCAGCCGACCCGCCTCGGCCGGCCGGTGGTGGCGCCGAACTCGCCCTTATCCCCTCCGTGCGTGCGCAGCCGGTTGGCTTCCTCTTCGTCGAGAATCTCCGAAACAAACTCCCCGGCGCCCACGGCGGAAGAATACGCCTTGGTGACGGCCACAATCTCGGAAATGGCATAAGGCGGCACCCCGGCGCCCACCGAACCGTAACCTGCCAGCGTGGAAGAAGAAGTCACCATGGGGTAAATGCCGAAATCCGGATCCTTGAGCGTGCCCAGCTGGCCCTCCAGCAAAATCTGCCTGTCTTCCTTCAGCGCGCCGCGCAAATACGCCCCCGTGTCGCAGACAAAAGGCGCGATCTGCTCTCGGTATTCCGCGCACGCGGCAAAGAGCTCGTCTTCGTCCAACTGCGGGCGGCCGTACACGCTGCCGAGAATGAGATTTTTCACGGTGCAAATGCGGTGCAGCTTTTCCCGAAGATACTCCGGCTCAAACAAATCGCACACCTGAATGCCGATTTTGGCGAACTTGTCGCTGAAAAACGGCGCGATGCCGGATTTGGTGGAACCGTAGGCGTTTTTGCCCAAACGTTCCTCCTCGTACGTATCGAGCAATACATGGTACGGCATCACCACCTCGGCGCGGTCGGAAACCAGCAAACGCGGAGAAAGCCCCGCTTCTTTGAGGTTTTGCAATTCCCGCATAAATTTCGGAATATCCAGCGCCACGCCGTTTCCGATAATATTGACGGTGTGCGGGTAACACACGCCGCTGGGCATTAAGTGCAGCGCGAAACGGCCGTGCTCGTTGATAATGGTGTGCCCCGCGTTGGCTCCTCCCTGAAACCGAACCACAATATCCGCTTCGCTCGCGAACATATCGGTAATTTTTCCTTTGCCCTCGTCGCCCCAGTTGGCGCCGACAATGGCTTTAATCATGGCGACCCGCCTTTCAAAAATTTTCTCATAAAACAATTCAGGCAAAACAATTCACGCGCGCAAAAGCCTTCTTGGCAAAACCCGCCCTTGGCGGCATGGCCTAAAACCCCCGCGCCGGGGAAAGTATACCAAATTTCGCCCGTAATTGCAAGGCGGCAAAGGGCAAATTTTCCTTCGGACGCTTTACAACCCGGCGGGAAATATGGTATGATACCGGGCGAAGGCTCTCGCAGATTTTTTGGAAAAGCGAAGCCGCTCGGAAATACCCGGCGAAAGCCGCAAAACATAAAAAATTTGCGCGAAAAATCGGCGCGGTACAAGAACGTAAGTTAGATATACAATATCGCGGGTGCGTTGGAAAAATGAGGAGGCCAAAGCAGTGGCGCAAAGCAGAGAACTTGCCAAAAGTTACGATCCGAAAGAGGCGGAAGACCGCATCTACCGGTTTTGGATGGACGGCGGAACCTTTCACGCCGAAATCAACCCCGAAAAGAAGCCGTACACCATTGTGATGCCGCCGCCCAACATCACGGGTCAGCTGCACCTCGGCCACGCGCTGGACGCCACCTGGCAGGATATTTTAATCCGCTGGCGCCGGATGCAGGGGTACGAAGCGCTCTGGCTGCCCGGAACCGATCACGCCTCCATCGCCACCGAAGCGCGGATTGTGGAAAATATGGCGCAGGAGGGCCTGACCAAAGAGGATATCGGCCGGGAAGCTTTTTTGGAGCGCGCGTGGGAATGGAAAAAAACCTACGGCGGGCAAATCAATAAGCAAATTCAAAAGCTCGGCGCCTCGTGCGATTGGGAGCGGGAGCGCTTTACGCTGGACGAAGGCTGTTCCAAGGCAGTGCGCGAAGTTTTTGTGCGGCTGTACGAAAAAGGGCTTATCTACCGCGGGGAGCGCATGATCAACTGGTGCCCGCACTGCCGCACCTCCATTTCGGACGCCGAAGTGGAATTTCAGGAAACAAACGGGTTCTTTTACCATCTGCGCTACCGCGTGGAAGGCACGGACGAATCGCTGCAGCTGGCCACCACCCGGCCGGAAACTCTCCTGGGAGATACCGCCGTTGCGGTGCATCCCGAAGACGAACGGTACCGCGCCTATGTGGGGAAGAATGTGATTCTGCCCATTGTGGGCCGGATTATTCCCGTGGTGGCCGATGAATACGTGCAGCGGGATTTCGGAACAGGCGTGGTGAAAATCACCCCCGCGCACGACCCGAACGATTTCGAAGTGGGCCTTCGCCATAACTTAGAGGTCATCACCGTAACCACGGAAGACGGCCGCATGAACGAACTGGCCGGAAAATACGCGGGATTAACCATCGCCGAGTGCCGCGAACAGATTGTGAAAGATTTACAGGCGGCCGGCGATTTGGTGAAAATAGAGCCGATCACGCACAACGTGGGCACCTGCTACCGCTGCGGAACCGTCATAGAACCCCGCGTTTCGCTGCAATGGTTCGTTTCGATGAAACCGCTCGCCGGTCCCGCCGTGGAAGCGGTGCAAAGCGGAAAAATCAATTTTGTGCCCAAGCGGTTTGAAAAGCCCTATTTCCATTGGCTGGAAAACATCCGCGACTGGTGCATTTCCCGCCAGCTGTGGTGGGGGCACCGCATCCCCGCGTGGTATTGCGACGAATGCGGGGAAACCGTCGTCGCGCGGGAAGATCCGCGCGTCTGCCCGAAATGCGGCGGGCACCTGACCCAGGACGAAGACACGCTGGATACCTGGTTTTCCTCCGCGCTGTGGCCGTTTTCCACCATGGGATGGCCGGATGACACGCCGGAAATGCGCTACTTCTTCCCCACCGATACGCTGGTTACCGGGTACGACATCATCACCTTCTGGGTGATGCGCATGATTTTCTCCTCGCTGGAATACACGGGCAAAGAGCCGTTTCACACGGTGCTGATTCACGGGCTGGTTCGCGACGAAAAAGGGCGCAAAATGTCCAAATCTCTGGGTAACGGCGTGGATCCCTTAAAAGTTATCGAGCGCTACGGCGCGGACGCGCTGCGCTTCGCGCTGGTCACCGGCAACAGCCCGGGGAACGATATCCGCTTTATGTCCGAAAAATTGGAAGCGGCGCGGAATTTCACCAATAAGCTCTGGAACGCGGCGCGTTTTGTGCGCATGAATCTCGGGGATGAGGACGTCCCCCTGACGCTGCCCGAAACACTCGCGCTGGAAGACAAATGGATTCTTTCCCGGTTCAACACGCTCGTCAAACAGGTGAGCGAAAATCTGGAAAAATTCGAGCTTGGCCTCGCGATGCAAAAAGTGTACGATTTTATCTGGGACAGCTACTGCGACTGGTTCATTGAGCTTTGCAAGCCGCGTTTGCGCGGGGAAGACGCGCCGAACGCGCGGCGGGTGCTGTGCTATGTGATGCGCGGAATGCTCGCGCTGCTGCACCCCTTTATGCCCTTTATCACCGAGGAAATCTGGCAGTCGCTCCCGCACGAAGGGGAAACCCTGATGCGCGCGCCGTGGCCGGAATATTCCCAAAAACTGAATTTCGCCGGGGAAGAAAGGGAAATGGAACGCATTATGCAGGCCGTTCGCGCCGTGCGCAACCGCCGCGCCGAAATGCGCGTTCCCCCCTCCCGCAAAACGGAAATGACGGTGGAAACGTCCTTCCCCGAAACCTTCAGCAAGGGCGCGTCTGTCCTCATGCAGCTGGCGGGCGCGTCGAAAGTCACCGTGGGTTCCGGCGCCGCCCTCAAAAACGCCGTGAACATTGTCACGCCGGACGCGACCGTCTTTATCCCGTTAGACGAACTGGTGGACAGAGAAGCGGAAAAAGAACGCCTGCGCCGGGAAGCTGAAGCCGTGCAAAAGCAGCTCGCCGCCGTTCGCGCAAGGCTTGCGAACCTCTCGTTTACCGAAAAAGCGCCCGCCGATGTGGTGAATACCGCGAGGGAACAGGAAAAGCGGCTTTCGGAAAAGCTCGCGCTGCTGCAAAAGAGCGGGGAGGCGCTGTAATCCAATATGGAAACGAACCGCCTGTACGCTTACGAAATGCATGTGCACTGTTCGGAGTGCAGCGCCTGCGGGCAAAGCAAAGCCGTGGAAATGGTGCGCGCCTTCTCCGAGGCCGGGTATTCGGGCATGGTGATGACGGACCATTCCTGCACCGGCAACAGCGCCATTCCCGCGCGGTGGCCGTGGGAACACCGCGTGACGCGGTATTATGAAGTCTATCAAAACGCCAAAGCCGAAGGGGACAAGCGGGATTTCGATGTGCTCTTCGGCTGGGAGCACAATTTCGGGCACGGAAAAGAAGCATTGACATACGGCATCGATCTGGATTTTCTGCTGGCGCACCCGGATATTCCGCAAATGGACCTGCCCGCGTATGCCCGCTGCGTGCGCGACGCGGGCGGATATATCGCGATGGCGCACCCGTACCGCCGCAGGAAATATATCGACGACGATTATACGCCCAGCCCGGAATATCTGGACGGCGTGGAAGTCTATAACGCCGCGAACGGCCCGTGCGAAAACGCAAAAGCGATGCTGCTGGCCATCGCGCATCAATTGGGCATGATTTCCGGCTCCGATTCCCATCACGCGGGGACGAACGTCGGCGCGGCTGGGCTCGCCTTTCCTCACCGCGTGCGCACCAACGAGCAGTTGGTGCTGGCGCTTCGCGCACGGGAGGGCAAATTGATTGCCGGCGGCAAAGTGGTGCAAACCATGGATGATTTTTTGGCGGCAAAACCGTAAAAAGCCCAAAGCGCGGATTTTCTCCGCGCCATATTTGCGGGAGTGGCGAAACGGCAGACGCGCCGGTCTTAGGAGCCGGTTCTGTACAGAGTGTGGGTTCGAATCCCATCTCCCGCACCATCGTCGCGGCAAGGCCGGTTGGGCTTGCCGCGACTTCTTAACTGAAGTCACGGCGTCGCTTGACGGCCTGCCGCTCCTCTCCCCAAAAAGTCTTCCGACTTTTTGGGGGCCCCGCATTCGCTCCCCTGCGCTTCGAAACCGCCGCTTATTCTTTGCGGCGGTTCCTCGCTTCGGGTCGCTTCAGCGTTTGCCTGCCGGGTCGCGTTTGACAAATCGGGGAAAAACAGATATACTGATTACAGAAAGCACTTTTTTATGGCAAGGCCAACATGCCTTGCCGCGACGATAAAAAAATACAGATATACACACGGAAGGAGCGGGATTATGACCATTACCCGGGATATACGGTATATCGGCGTCAACGACCGCGAAACGGATCTGTTTGAGGGGCAGTATCCGGTGAAAAACGGGATGGCGTACAATTCGTATTGCCTCACGGACGAAAAAATCGCCGTTTTCGACACGGTGGACGCGCGATTCACGGCGCGGTGGCTCGCCAATTTGCGGGAAGCGCTCGGAGGGCGGCAGCCGGATTATCTTATCGTGTCGCACATGGAGCCGGATCATTCCGCCGGCATCGCGCAATTTCTCTCCACCTACCCCGGCGCCGCCGTCGTCGCGAGCGCGAAGGCGTTTACCATGATGAAGAATTTCTTCGGGGACGATTTTTCCGAGCGCCGCGTGGTGGTTTCCGAAGGGGATACCCTCGCGATCGGTAGGCACACGTTGCAATTCTTCACCGCGCCCATGGTGCATTGGCCGGAAGTCATCGTGACATACGACAGCGCGGATAAAGTGCTTTTTTCCGCCGACGGATTCGGCAAGTTCGGCGCGCTCGACGCGCAGGAAGAATGGGCGTGCGAAGCGAGGCGGTATTATTTCGGGATTGTGGGCAAATACGGCGCGCAGGTTCAGGCGCTGCTCAAAAAGGCGGCGGGGCTGGATATCGCCGTCATCTGCCCGCTGCACGGCCCGGTGCTGAAAGCGCCGCTGAACGAATATTTGCGGCTGTACGATACGTGGTCCTCGTACGAACCCGAGGACGAGGGCGTTGTCATCGCGTACACCTCCGTGTACGGCCACACCAAAGAGGCCGTCAAAAAACTTGAGGAAAGTTTGCTGAAACGAGGCGCCCCGAAAGTTTGCGTGCACGATCTTGCGCGGTGCGATATGTCCGAAGCGGTGGAAGACGCGTTTCGCTACGGGCGTCTGGTGCTCGCCACCACCACGTATAACGCGGATATCTTCCCCTTTATGCGGGAATTTATCGAACATTTAACCGAGCGCAATTTCCAAAACCGCACGGTCGCCTTTATGGAAAACGGCAGCTGGGCGCCGCAGGCCGTGAAAGTTATGCGCGCCATGCTCAAAGAAAGCCGCCGCCTGAACTTTTGCCAAACGGACGTGCACATTCAAAGCGCCCTTTCCGAAGAGAGCCTTCGGAAGGTGGAATCGCTCGCGGAAGAACTCACGCGGGATTACGCCGCCGCCAAAAATTCCGGGGCAAACGGGGCAAACGGGGCCGAACTCGACCCGAAAGCCCTCTACCGCATCGGGTACGGGCTGTATGTCGTCACCGTGAAATCCGGCGAAAAAGACAACGGGCTTATCGTGAACACCGTCACCCAAGTAACGGATTCCCCCTGCCGCGTGGCCGTCACCGTGAATAAGGCGAATTATTCGCACCAAATGATACGGCAAACGGGCAAAATGAACGTAAACTGCCTCAGCGGGGACACCCCCTTTAAGCTCTTTGAGCAGTTCGGCTTTCAAAGCGGCAAAAATACCGATAAATTCGCGGGCAACACGCCCTTGCGCTCCGAAAACGGGCTGGTGATTCTGCCCGCGCACATCAACGCTTTTCTCTCGCTTGAAGTGGAACAGACCATCGATCTCGGCTCCCACAGCATGTTTATCTGCCGGGTCACCGAAGCGCGAACCGTCACCGACGCGCCCTCCATGACGTACGATTACTACCAGCGCAACGTAAAGCCGAAACCCAAAACACAGGGCAAAAAAGGCTTCGTGTGCAAAATCTGCGGGTATGTCTACGAAGGGGACGAACTGCCCGAGGATTTCATCTGCCCGCTGTGCAAGCACGGCGCCGCCGATTTTGAACCCATCACGTAAGACATACGAAGAAAAACACAGAGCAAAAAGACAACCCCGAAGAAATGCATGATGTGCACAGAAAAATTTCGTTTTCTGTGGAAAACCGATGTGGAAATTGCTCTTTTTGCAAGATTTATGAAGTACCCTTTCAAAAACAGTTGACAAGGCTCGCCGCCCGTGGTAAAATACGCTTCAGACGGCAACGGCGCCGAGGGGTTTCCCTCGGCGCCGTTTGGTTTATCCGCAAAGCCGGGCGATGCCGGAAATGGCCGGGGCATACCAAAGCGGCGCGGAAGAAAGGAAGCGAAAAGAAGCAATGGGCGAGTATTCATCCGTCAGTACGATATGGGTACTGGTGGGCGCGGCGCTGGTGTTCTTTATGCAAGCGGGGTTTGCGATGGTGGAAACGGGATTCACCCGCGCGAAGAACGCCGGCAACATCATTATGAAGAACCTGATGGATTTTTGCATCGGGACCCCGATTTACTGGCTGTTCGGGTTCGGGCTGATGTTCGCGGGCAACAATGCGTTTATCGGCGGTATCGATTTGCTCACGCAGGGGGCGTACACCGATATATTGCCGGAGGGCATTCCGAAATACGCGTATGTGATTTTCCAGACGGTCTTTTGCGCGACGTCCGCCACGATTGTTTCGGGCGCCATGGCGGAGCGCACGAAGTTTTCCGCGTATTGCATCTACAGCGCGGTGATAAGCGCGGTAATCTACCCAATCTCCGGCCACTGGATCTGGGGCGGCGGATGGCTGGCGCAAATGGGATTCCACGATTTTGCCGGCTCCACGGCGGTGCATCTCGTGGGCGGCGTGGCGGCGCTTGTCGGCGCGAAAATCCTGGGGCCGCGCATCGGCAAATACGATAAAAACGGCAAACCGAGGGCCATTTTGGGGCACAGCCTCACTCTGGGCGCGCTTGGGGTGTTTATCCTGTGGTTTTGCTGGTTCGGGTTTAACGGCACCTCCACCGTGAGCGCCGAAGGGGACGATACGCTGTATTCGATGGGCAGCATCTTTATGACAACGAACCTCGCCGCCGCCGTTTCCACCGTGACGGTGATGATTATCACGTGGATTCGGTACAAAAAGCCGGACGTTTCCATGACATTAAACGGCTCGTTGGCGGGCCTTGTCGCCATCACCGCCGGGTGCGACGCGGTGGATCCCATAGGCGCGTTCTTCATTGGGCTCATCGCCGGGTTTGTGGTGGTCTTCGGCATTGAATTTATCGATAAAGTTTTGAAGATAGACGATCCGGTGGGCGCCATCGGCGTACACGGGCTGTGCGGCGCCACGGGAACCATCTTAACGGGGCTGTTCGCCGTGCATCTCAAAAACGACGCAGGCCGGCCGCTGGGGCTGTTCTACAACGGATTTTCCGATTGGTCGTTCTTAGGGATAGAGGTGCTGGGCGTGATTGCCGTTATCGCGTGGGTCGCGGTGACAATGACCGTTGTGTTCCAGGTGATTAAGCACACCATAGGGCTGCGCGCCTCCCGCGAAGAGGAAATCCGCGGGCTGGACGTCACCGAGCACAATCTCGCCAGCAGCTACGCCGATTTTATGCCCATGACGATGAGCGGCCCGGTGGGCTTCCACAGCGAGCCGGTGCTGCCCGAATCGAAAATTTCGCCGGACGACGCGGTACCCGTGGAAGTGAAAACGGATACCGCCCCCATCGCCTCGGATATGCCGATAACCAAAGTGGATATCCTCATGAAACAGGCGAAATTCGAGGAACTCAAGAACGCAATGAACGAAATCGGCGTGACGGGCATGACCGTCACCCAAGTGCTGGGGTGCGGCGCACAGAAAGGGCAGAGCCGATATTACCGCGGCGTGGAAGTGGAAATGACATTGCTGCCCAAGATTAAAGTGGAAATTGTGGTGTGCAAAGTACCCGTGCGCGAAGTGATTGAAACCGCGAAGAAAGTGCTCTACACCGGCCATATCGGGGACGGCAAGATCTTTGTCTACCACGCCGAAAACGCCGTTAAAGTGCGCACCGGCGAAGAGGGATACGCCGCGATGCAAGGCGTAGACGACGATTAACCGCGCGAATCGAAGCGAAGCTCACCCCTATTTGCAACACTTTGCAGCATTTCACAAACCGAAGCATCCCCTCCCCATTAGCATCCCCTCCCCATTTGCGCGGGATTTCAAAAAAAGCAGGGTTTTGAAAATCAAAACCGGCCCAAAGAACTTTCCTTAACCTCCCCCTTAAAGGCAGAAGGCCCCGGCAAAACCGCCGGGGCCTTCTGTCCGCCTTTTTTGAAACAACAAGGCGAAAATCCAAAAGCCCAAACCCAAAAGCGCAAAGAATAAAGAATAAGGCGCATAGAGAAAAGGCAAAAAAAATGGCGCGATGACCGCGCCAATAAAATTTATACGCGCAAAAAATTACGCGTCGGCGAAGGAGGGTTCGCTGGGAATTTTCTTGCAGCGCACCGTCACGCGGGTGCGCCCGCCGATGGTGCAGGTAAAGAGGCTGAGATCGTAGCCGGAGGTTTGCATTTCCTCCACGGCGGTGGGGATGAGAATCTCCACTTTATCCACCGCGTAATGAAAGACATTGCCGTCCATATCCGTAAAATCTACGGCGTCGCCCTGAACCAGGTTTTTGAGCCGCCCGAAGTGGGAGGTATAATTGTGCGCGCAAATGACGAAATTCGGCAAATACGCCGTGCCGATATACCGGCACGGGGCAATCTTTAAGCGCGGGTAATTCCATTCCTCCATCACGGGCAGTTCCAGTTCCAGCGAAGGGACGGAAATCTTGCCGATATACCGGTACCCGTCTATTTCCACCACAGGCATATCGCGGTGCGGATCGAGTTCGTAATCCGGCTTCACGCCCGGCAGCGGCGGCAGCGGAATGGCGGCGTTGAGCTTTTCCATCGCGCCGCTCACGCTTTGCCCCGCGCGGGAATCGTCGTAGAGATTATACCCGATCACCCCCGCGTCAGAAAGCAGCAGCAGGCAGCCCACTACAATTAAGATAATGGCCAGCCTGCCGCCGAATGGCTTTTTATCCACACGCGCGTTTTCTGTTTTTTCACTCATGAATAATCCAATCTGTACCCTTGATAGATGAAAAGAGATTTAAAGAGAATCAGCGTTTTTTGCGGCGCAGGAGCAGGAACACACCGGCAAAGAGCGCCGCGGCGCCCAAAACCAAAAGCACCGGTACGGGCCACCAGACCATACCCGTTTGGGGCAGCTTGGGAGGCGGTTCGGTGGGCGGCGTAGTGGGCACTTCGGAAGGCTGCGTGGGCGGCTGCGTGGGTTCTTCCGGCTCGCGGGTATTGGTGGCGATAAAGACAAGTCCGTCGCGGTCCATCAGCACGGTGAAGTGTTCGGGAACCTCCGTTTCCACCACCATCCAGTCGATTTCCGGGGCAAGGCCGTCCCATTCGTACCTCCAGTTATTCGCCTCGTTGAGCACCACCGTATCGTAAAGCTGACCGTTGCCCAGCAATTGAACGGTAATCTCCGGCGGGCGAACCGATTCAAACCCTTCGTCTTTCCAAATTTTCAGCGCGCGCACGTCCACGGTGGAATCCATCACCGTCTGGCGGTCGATTTTCAATTCCACTTGGGGCGTAAGCGTCATCACGCCTTCCGGGTCTTTATACGGCAGGCACACCAGCATGGATTGCGGGAACACCCACGCGTGCTCCTCGGGAAATTCGCCGGCGTCGCCCAAAATAAGATACATGCCGTCGTCGAGATTTTCCAGCACGGCTTCGCCCGCCTCATCGGTCACGGCGTCCGCGACGGGTTTCACGCCGTTGCTTATCGCGTAGGCTTTCAGCGTCACATTCAGCGACTGCCACACGGCCACATCGTCCGTTTGCGGGAAATCCACACTTAAACCGGCAAATTCTTTCACCGGGACAAATATGCCGTCCTCCAAAACGGCCACTTTATACGCGTGAAAATGCACGCCGGGAATGGGCGTTTGCTCTTTGCCGAAGCGAAGGGAAATAGAACCCGTCTCGGCGTAAGCGGGAATACAGAAGCAAACGAGCATGGCCGCGCAAAGAATCAGCGATAACACTTTTTTCATTTGGTGGCGCCTCCTTTGGATTTGGCAGAATGTTTGCGTTTCAAACGAACCGCGAAAACAATGACAAGCGCTACGGCGACCGCCGCCAGCGCGATACCCGCGGCGGGAATCCACCCGAAGCGAAAACGGGGAACGGGCGAGGGAACCGATGTATTCTCATCACCCGGCGGAGTAACGGGATTCGTCACCCGATGACCGGTGACCACCAAGCGGTGGGTGTTCACCCCGTAAGGTGTGCACGTAATCAGCGAGCAAAGCTCCCGGCCCTTTTCCACGTGCATATCGTTTAATTGATCCGGCAGCACGCGGCGGATATCTTCCACTTCATAGGTTAAAGTCACCGAGAGGACATGAACCGAGAATGTCTGCCCAATCTCCAGCTGATCGAGATCGGTAAACAGCCTCGCGGAGGGGAGGCCCGAATGCCCGGTGAGCACACAGTGCACGCTCTCGCCCGGAATCGGCAACGAACTGCCCTCCAGATGCCCCACGCCCGCCTGCAGGACACTTTCCTCGGTTCCGTGGTAGATGGGCAGGTAGATAGAGCAGGAGGGAATCTCCACATACCCCATCAGCCCGTTGCCCACCACATCGAGCAGGCTGTTATAAAGTTCGCGGCGCTCTTTGGAAAGGGTGGAAAGATACGGGTAATAAAGCGCTAAATCCTCGTTATACTGCCGCGCCGCCTCCATTAATTCATCGTGTTCTTCCGGCTCTATCTGCTCCACCTTATCGGTATAATCCTCAATAACGGCGTGGTTCTGGCTTTGGTTGATAAAATCCGCCACCGTGGGGTAGAGAATCATCGAAAGCCCAATTAGGCCAATCACGGAAAAGACTACCGTAAGAATTACCGAGGAGCGCGATTGGCGGTTTTTTTTCTTTGGCGCCTGCTCTTTATTTTTCTTCACGCCGCACGCCCCTTTCCCCGCAAAACGCGCCGAAACATCCGCTTACGCAACGCGCTGCTTTTTGCGGTTGAGCATCAGGAAGACCAAGGAGACCACCACAAAGACAAATCCCGCGGCGTATATCATCGTGGCGCCCAAGCCGCCCGTAAAGGGCAAGAGTGGAGCTTTTTCGTTTTCGACAGTTGCGGTAAGGTGGCCATGGAACGTCGCAAGTTCACCAGTGAAAATCTGTATCTCTGGGTCATTGCCGGGGAACTTGAATGTCACATCGGCAAGGGCATTTTTCGATTCATTCAATTGGGATGTAACGGTAAATATAATCGGCGCGATGCCGTTGTACCCGTCGGGAACCACCAACTCGGTAAACGTATACGTTCCGTCGCCCAAGCCGGAAATCGGCGGCACGGAACCGGCATCAACAATGCTATCTATTTTTTCTCTGGAAGAAATTAAGAAATTTTTCAGAACACCTTCTACATCTTTTAATGCTTGTTCGGCCTCTCCAGCTGAATCAGTATTGGATGCGGCTTGATAGTCTGCCTTTCTATCTTCGTATACTGTGAGTAAAGTTTCGAAATTTGTAACACCTTGTATTGAAGTTAAGCCCGCCGGCAATGACTCAGTTATATTGATCCATTCCATTATTTGCACATCATTAACAACGCTGTCATTAGGATTTGCCATAAAATTAGATTTTAATCTGGCGACATAAGTAATTTCTCCCTCTTTTTTGGTCAGATAGAATCCCGCGCCGGGAAGGCCGACGCCATTTTCTCCTGTCTTATTCAAATCCAACGCGAAGACAAAGATATAATCCGTGGGGCCGGGTTCCGTGGCGGTGGAAGTATCATTGTTCGGATCGTTGGAATATTCCATTTCAACGTTGTTAAAGTTATGTTCGGCTTCAGCACTGGGCTCTGAAAAATCGGCGGATACCACAGCGTTTTGGTTCACCTGAGCGGTATACGTGACAACAAATTTGGCGTCGGGAGAAATATTAGTAGACTGCAAAGTTTGAGTCGATGCCTGATCCTGGCCGTCCTGATGCGTATACGCCACGCCTTTGCGTAAATCATCAAACTTGATAATCAATTTCGTAGAATCTTCAGTGGGCAAAGTACCTGGCGTATAACTTTCGGGTTCAAAAGAGAGTGAATACCCCTGAGTGACAGTCGACGAATCATTCGCAGGAATGGTATATACAACATCAGCGTTACTTTCTTTGTTGACCAAAGTAACCGATTCAATATCCGTATACGTCAGCCCTTTACTCAGGGTATCGGTAAGTTTGAGCGTATACTTGGTATAATCCGCGAAACTGGCGGGGAGGCCGGCGGTAATCTTAAAAGTAAGCGTATCGCCCACGCCCGCGACAGCGGCGTATGCGTCGCCTTCCGGTCCGGCTTCGTTCTCAATCACTTTATCGAGGCTCGGCTGGGAAGTTTTGATATAGATATCCTGGTACCCCACCACCGCGACAATGAACTCGGAAAGGGGCTGATCTTGTAGAACAGTCGAATCCGGCGCGAAGAGGTAATACCCGGTTTGCCCAAAAGTATAGGTGAGGGTATCGTCTTTCGGGTCATCTGCGGATGAACGCTCAACATAATAAGTTGATGTACCCGAAACTGTATCCGCAGTAGCTTCTTTTGTCAAAGCAGTCAAGTAACTATGGCTTGTGAGCCATTTCATAAACGCCTGCATAAAGGCGTTATCGAAATGATCCGCCAAAACAGCAGCGACAGACGCGGCGGAATCTACTTGAGCGAAAACATTAGAACCCTCGGGCCAGGCCCACGCGGCGGTGCTTGAATCCAGTTTCGTCAATGCATCAATCAACGTTTGCTGATTTGCAACCGATACACTCGCGCCCCATTGCACATCGGCGAGGGTCCAGTTGTTCCACTGGGTATCACTGGACTCAACCCCCGGAACAGCCCATTGATTACCGTCTAATTTGGGTTCTCCCTCCCAATTTGGCGTGCCGGTAAAAAGCTGATACACGTTGAACATGGTCTCGGTCATCGCACCCATGCCCTCATTGTTGTGGATGACCACTTTCAATGATTCAATCGGCGCAGCAGCCAAAACAGGCGCGGAGGCGCACAGCATCAGCCCCACACAAAGGAGCAGCGCAAACAGACGGGAACACCAATTTTTCTTCATGGCTCATTCCTCCAAGCCTATGGATTATCCGCCAAGATAAGGGCGGGGAGGATCACACGGAAATGGCGGGCACCGGTGCGAAAACACAGATACACCAAAATGCCCAAACGCGCAGGACTACAGTACCCGAATATGCGGGGGCCGGGATTGCCGGGTTAAAGCAGTTACCCGATTACCCGGAATTGCCTGTCTGTCGAAGATTACGGGATTCCCGAATGCCCGGGATTTTCGGGATTGCACAAGCCGCAGAGGTTTACGAGTTTCCCGGATTTACAAGATTGCCCGGGCTGTTTGAGCCGCCGTGGTTTACGAGTTTCCCGGATTTACGGGATTGCCCGGGCCGCCGGAATCATTGAGCAAGGCGGAGCCGCCGGGGGGTTCGGAAGACCCGGGTGAATCCGCGGGCGGGCTGCCCGGGGAGCCGGGCGGAGCGGCGCCGGGTTTATTTGGGGGATTGCCTTTTTTGCGCTTGCGACGTTTGCGAATGACAACCAAAATAATCACGAGCAGGATGATGGGAACCGCAATCACGGCGATGCGCAAGGGCAGCGGCAGCGGCACATGAATTTCGGCGGGCGGCGCTTCCTCTTCCTCTTCGGCGGAAGAACCGGGGCGAATAACCCGTTCGGCGTAGACGAGCAGCCGGTGGGTATTCACGCCGTATGGCGTGCACGTCATCAAAGTGACTTTATCGGCGGCCGGGTCGATAAACTGTTTTTCGGCTTCCTCCGGGAGCATCACATCCGAGCCGGTGACCTTATAGGTGAGCACGCGGCCGAGGACATTTAACGTAAACGTATCTCCCGGTTTGAGTTCGTCGATATTGCTGAAGAGTTTGGTGGAGGGCAGCCCGGTGTGGCCGGAGAGAATGGCGTGGGTGCCGATACCGCCAACGGGCAGGGAGGAACCCTCAATATGCCCGACGCCGCTTTGCAGCACCGATTCCTCCACCCCGTGATAAATGGGCAAGGCAACGCCGATTTTTTCTATGGCAATATACCCAATCATGCCGCCCCGGTTTGGGGAAAGCTGTGCGAGATATTCCTCCCTTTCCTGAGCGCTTAACGCGCCAATCGCGGAGGAGCGGGCCAGAAGCCGCGCGTTCCACTCCTTGGCGGCCTCCCAAACCGTATCCCGTACCGGTTCTTCCACGGTTTGCACCTGTTCGTCGTAATCCTCAATCACTTTTTTGTAATCGAGGGAATTCACATAATCGGAAACAGACGGGTACAGGAGCAGCGCAAGCCCCAGAAGAATCGCCACGGTGACCATAACCGAGGGGAGTATAATAGAACTTTTCTTTTTCTTCTTGTTTTTTGGTTTCTTTTCCGGCTCGGGGAGACGCACTTCGTCCCAATCTTCCCCGGCATTCCCGAAACCGGCATTCCCGGCATTGGAAGCATATCCGGTTGTATTTGGCGCGTTTGCGGCGGAGGAGATATTGGCGCCGGATGCAATTTTCTTTTCCCGCTCACTGGCCATAGTGAAATATACTACCCCCGCAAAAACATCCTGCCGCAAACAGGCGTGCCGAAATTTTCTTGTCCAGATGCGCCGGCCGTAATTACGCCGTTATTCCGGCGAAATTATTTTTTGCAAATAACCCTTTGGCAGGGTTCTCTCTCCCGGGCGGAGCGAACCCCGCCCGGGAGAGATGTATGAAAGACCTGTGGAAAGCGAATGAATTTCCGGCGCGAAAATGTTCTTTTAGGATAAATTATCTTTTAAGATTAAGAAGAGTAGAAATGCTTACGCGTCGGTGCGGTTCTTGCGTTTTTTGCTCGCAATCACCAGATAGATCAGGGCGCCCACAATCAGCACGCCGCCCGCGGCATAGAAGACAATGGTACCCACGCCGCCGGTAAACGGCAGGAACGGCGCTTTTTCGTTGAGAATATTTTGCTGAATCGTGGGATTCATCCAAAAATCTTTTTGTTCTTGTGCAGTATTCCCACTTTGATCTCTTGTGAAGTATAAAGTAGTTCCACTAACCGATTCGCCATCTGCAACAAAATATCCATCAAATTCATATGTTACATCCTTAAGAGTCCCCGTATTTTTGTCTATTGATGCTTCAATTTTCACTTGGATATCCCGATCTAACGAATTATAACCTCCCGGAACGATTATTTCACGCAGATAATACGTTCCATCATCTAAGCCCTGAATTTGAAATTTTCCTTGTTGATCCTGTCCGTCTTCACCTGCGGATGACATTAATATATAACTACTTAATGCATTTACAGCTTTATCATAATCGTCCTGCACATCACTCCCCGTCTTTTGAAGTTCCTTGTATGCTTCATCATACGCTGTAATAAGAGGTTCAACGACAGAATAATCCACCCATTCTTTTAATAAATAATATGGACGATCGTAAATGGCATCACCTGCTTTAAATTCAACTGAAGCAACCTTACTGTTTGTTTCGTTGAGAAGTATAAAACCGGCACCCGGTAATCCAATTTCAGTATGGTCACTGCCAACCTTTTCTAAATCTAATCCAAAGGAATACAGATAAACCTTGCTCTCCGGAGTATTACCAAATGAATCGGTATCCGGGTCATTGCTATACCACACAGAAGCCGAATTTTGACGCAGACCTCCACTAGTAGAATCCGGTTTATTACCATTAACAGTTGCTTTGTAAGTTACAATAATGCTCTCATCACCAACAAGAGTATAATGTTCTTCATCGTCTCCAGGTTTTTGTTCAGAATTACTATCAATGATGAGCTTTTGCTTCAAATCCTGCATCTGCACAACCAACTCTAGAGAGGTTAAAGGGTCTTCCTGAATGATATAAGATCCATCTATAGCTAAAGTATCTTCACTGGTTGCCCTTGCTAACGTATATTCAGCACTTTTATCCGCTAATTGAATTTTAACACTTGTAACAGATCCAAAAGTCAACCCGGCATTAGAAAAATCATCAACAAAATAATAGAAATACTCCTGAAAATCGCCCCAGTTAGCAGTAGGCAAGGTTCCTGTTAATGTAAATTCAAGCTCATCGCCTACGCCCACAATATCACCGTGAACAGAACCTTCTGAGCCATGAACAATCTCTTTCTCCAAGGATGGAAGCTGAGCTTTTTCATAAATTGTTTGGTTACCCAGAACAGCTAAAATATATTCAGAATACATCTGATATGTGCCTTGAAATACGCCGTCGTCTTCCTCGTGCCCTGTGGTTTCGTCTCCTTCAACAATTAGGTAATATCCAGGAGAATTAACAGTAATTTCAATCTTTTGTTCATTCTTTTCAGTTAACTCATCTGTCGGACCTTTTCCTGATGGTACGCCAATCACATTCAAAAACGAAGTATCTGCAACTAAATTGTGATTGAAATCCACTTTTCTATTCGGGCCTAATACTAAAAATGCACAAAATTCCTGTAAAAAAGCATTTTGCTTGTTTACCAAGAAATTGGCAAATTCCTCTGCTGTAGTGCTTTCTGAAATGTCTTCCTTATTACAAATATTCGTTCCTTCAGGAAATAGTTCAGGCCAAGCTTCTGCCATAGTCTTTCCATTAAAAGAAGATTCCGAATTTGTTACTTGTGCATCTGATTGCAAATTAACTAATTTTTTTAAAAAATTAGGAACTCCATTCGAGATGACAATTTCATCGCCCCACTCAATATTGCTGAGTGTATAATTATCCCAATTTTCTGCGCCCCAATGTTCAGAAGAATTTACAGACACAGTTTCATCCTTATACGTATCACCTCTCAAAATTTGAAACGCATAAAATGTACGATTCACTAAAGAAGGAGATAACGGATTTGGATGTGCTTTTATTGTAATCTTTAGTCCACCATCTTCCGCCGCAAACGCCGGGACGGCGGCGGCAACGACCATTATCACCGCGAGCGCCACGGCCATCGCCCGCATAAAAAGTTTCCGCGTTTTCATTGTGCTTTTGCCTCCTAACAAAAACATTTTTGCTTTTCCCAAAGAGCCGCGCCCCCGCGCACCCCTCGGGTTCGATCCGAAATTTCCATGCGCCGTTCGGCAAAGCCGCAAGCCTTCCGGCTTTCGCCTCCGGCACAAACGTTCCCGCCAAAGCGGGCATATACACCGCTGCAGGCAAGCCACCCATGCGTGCCAGCCCTCACGGCGCCGGGCCAACCCGCCAGCACAGGCAAGCCCTCACGGTACCGGGCAGCCCCGCCAACACGGGCCAGCCCTCACAGTACCGGGCCAACCCAGCAAACATGGGCATGCCCTCACGGTTCCGGCAACCCGCCAACGCGGGCAAGACCTCACGGCAGCCCGGCCCCTCACGGCGGGCGCCACCTTGTTTCCCACGGGGACATCGTAAACTCCCCCCCCCCGTTTGAAATAGATTTTTCGCTTTACTGTGTAAAAATAAAAAGAAGCGGTTTTCGATTTCACTGTGCGCAATATATACAAAACATTCAAAACAGTGAACCGGGAAATTCGGCACAGTTTCGTGTGATTGCTTCGTGTGATTTTCTGTGCTTTCCCTGTACTCGCACCCGAATATATATAAAGCCGAAACATGGGGCTGCGAACACGTTGCCAAAAAGTGATGTTCCCGGTGCGCAAACTATAACCACAATTATATGCAAAAATTATAGGCAAATACGATAACCAAAACCGATACACCCCGGCAAACCGCCGGCCCGCCGCGCCGCAAAAACCCGGCGCGCTTCGCGGGATTTGCGCAGGCGGGGCGCAGACACAGATTCCCCCACAAAATAATGTACGATGAGTATACCACGGGTTGCCCAAAAATGCAAGGGGGCAAACCGAAAAAAATTAGGAAAAATTTTAAAATTTTGTCATATTTAGCGAATTGACCGGTTTTCCCGAAGCCCGCAAAACCGCCCGCGCCCCAAAGCGCCGAAAAACCGGCCGCAAAAATTTTTCCCGGCGCCGCGGAAATTGTGCGATTAATTCGCTGGCGCTCCGTTCGGTTCGGAAAGCCATTTTTGCACGGTGGGTACGCTGACTTTGACCATTTTGGCAATTTTTTCAACCGGCATTCCGTCATCGCGCAAATTAAATGCGGTGTCCCTCGCCT
>CAZMAM010000001.1:0-78953 GCA_964564305.1 uncultured Eubacteriales bacterium | reverse complement strand
AGATCTCTATGGATTTTTAATATTTAGGTGTTCAAGTTGATTTTACAATGCGCGATAAAAATTTTTATAGCGAAACCGTACAGACGGCCGATGCCGCAATACCTTCCTGTTTGCCGGTAAAACCCAAGCCTTCCTCGGTTGTTGCTTTGACGCTGACTTTATCCGGTGTGATGCGGCACGCTTGGGCGATATTTTCCCGCATACGCGGGATATACGGCGACAGCTTCGGGCACTGAGCGATAACGGTTGCATCCAGATTGACAATGTGATAACCGGCATTTTCTACCCGTGCGGCGACTTCGGAGAGCAGCATCAGGCTGTCGGCGTCCCGGTATTGTTCATCGGTATCCGGAAACAGGTTGCCGATATCCCCGAGTGCGCAGGCGCCAAGCAGACTGTCTGCTATGGCGTGTAACAGGACATCGGCATCGGAATGACCCGAAAGCCCCGTTTCGTTCGGGATATTCACACCGCCTAAAATGAGTTTGCGTCCGGGTGTCAGGCGGTGGACATCGTAGCCGTATCCGATGCGCATTCCGATGGGTTCTCCCCTTTCTTCCCGTTGCCGCAGAATGGCTTCGGCAACCGGGATGTCCTGTTCAGTGGTTATTTTGAGATTGGCAGAATGACCTTCCACCAGTGTAACGGGAACGCCGATATTTTCCATCAGCTGGCAGTCGTCTGTCCAATCTTCTTCCTGCTTTCGAGCCGCTTGCATCGCTTGGCGGTACAGCGAAACGGAAAAGATTTGTGGCGTCTGCACTTGCCAGAGATTGTCGCGCGGGACGGTTTTGGTAATCACTCGGTTTGCATCGGCTTGTTTGAGCGTATCGTTTACTTTTACGGCGAGTGCCGCAGCGCCGGTTTGATACGCTGCTTGAAGGACAGACGCGATTTCTTTCGCTGTGGTCAGCGGGCGCGCCCCGTCCGCAACCGCAATGTAATCGGCTTTGCGGTCAATGGCTGCCAGGCCTTTTTGGGCGGAATGCTGCCGGGTACTTCCTCCGGGGATAATTTTTGCGCCGGTGCCGCCGAGTATTTGGATAAAAGCGGGAATATCCCCTTCTTTTGCGGTGACGATGACCTCGTTACATAAAAGGGCATATGTGCGAACGGCGCGCAGCAGTACCGGGACGCCGCAAAGGGGAATTTGCTGCTTCGGACGTCCCATGCGGGATGAGTTCCCCGCGGCGAGGATAACGGCGGATACAAACGGATGCAAAGCAATGGTCTCCTTCATACGGGAGCCGATTTTAGGTGAAAACGGCTCATTTCAATTTCAGATCACGGCAAGACAGCGCGGGGATATCCTGCATCTTTCGGATATACGCTAAAACCGTTTTTGAGCGGCCCTACGTGCTTACCGAAAATTTTCGCTCGATCCGAAGACATAACCGGCCAGCGCATCGGAACCTTCTCCGATGTATTTTTTCTGTTCGGAGGTCAGCACCGTTTGGTGTTTTTCGTACAGCTGCAGCAATAACGCGTCCTCGATATCAATGACTCCATCGAAGGTCAGATCCCCTGTCTGTATACCTTCATGAGTTCCCGTTACTTTGAAATCGACAGAGGTTTCCAAAGATTTGGCGGGCACTTTTGCCTCAACCCGCAAAGTGTATGTTCCGGCGCCCAGCCAATCCAGCCGCAACGGAGCCGTTGAAAGATCGTAAAATACATCGTCCGGACGGTCGGTGCAGATCAGTTCCGGTTGACCGGTACTTTTATTGATGACCGTAAATGTGACGGAGTCGATTGGCTCCGGCGACAAAACAGCGCCTTGCATCGGGAAATCCGACCAGGGATCCTGTAAATCAAAACTTTTCACGGCAATCCCTTCCCCGTATATCTCGGATTCCACGGTGAACGGGTAAGAAAAAGTTTTGGCGGTGGCCGTGTCGGTGACGGTGAACACCAAAGTATATTTTCCGCTGTGTTCGATTTTACTGAAAGGGAGTTTTCCGTTAAATTCCGTCAGGCTTACGGCAGTGCAATCGGGGATCAGCGTGTGTGTCAGGGTGATTTCCTCACCGCTGTAATTGTGATATACAGCGGGATTGCCGGAAGAATCGACAATTTCCCCTTTCAGCGAAGTAATGTGCCGCGGAGAACAGATAAGGCCGCTCAGCGCAAAACCTTCTCCCAAGGTGAGGGCGGGCGGTTCGGTAATATCCAAAACGGTGATTTCCTTAAACCCGGAGGAATATCGTGGGACAATAAAGCCGCACATGTCGGTATTTCCTCCGGTGAGCGGTTCCCAGTGGTGACTGACTTTATCCGACCAGTTTCCGTCGATGACCCATACCCGGTTGGTGGTGGATTCATAGCGTTCGACAATGCCGACATGTGTGGCGCGGGAGGGGGCGCCGCCGTAAAAGAGCGCGAGATCTCCCATTTGCGGAATATAACCGTCTCCTCTGGTGTGTACCTCGCCGCAGGAATTAAATCCGTTAGCGGCACCCTGTGAAGGCAATATCGCTGTCGGGATATTTGCCTGACGTGCGCACCAAGACACAAAAAACGCGCACCATCCGGCGTGATTCACCTGAAACGAGGCGCCGTACTTATTGTCGTTATTGCTGCCCTCATGGTAACCGATTTGCGTCTTGGCTACCTCCACAATATCCAGTCGTTGATTATCGGTATTTTTGTGTGTGTTTTCGTATGCGGCGAAAGCGCTCAACGGAAACAAAACCGCCAGCAGCGTGACACAGGCGAAAACCGCAAGCAGCCGGCGAAACCCAAAACGAGACATTGCGCAGAACCCCTTTATTTACTTATTCACAAAATGGCTGAAGGCACAGTTGAAATAAAAATGTCTGAATATTTTGCAATTTGTCTTCTTCACCGATTATTCTATCCCAATACAGCGGCTTTGTCAATATTTGACAGTCCGGCTGAAAATATGATATACTTCATACTCATCTTATACATTTTTATTTGGAGAAACATTTGTCCGGCTGAAACGGGGGAAAGCATTTGAACAAAGCGGTTTTGCTCGGCGCGGCGTGCGCTGCGGGCACCTGTGCGCTGGGAGCCGATGATCGGCGCCTGACGGTTACGTCATTGGATGTGACATTGCGCGGGCTTCCGCGTGCGTTCGACGCTTTTCGCATTTTGCATCTTTCGGATTTGCACGCCCGCTGTTTCGGTTATCGTCAGCAGCGTCTGATTCGGGAATCCGTGCGGCTTGCGCCGGATATTGCGGTGATTACCGGGGATCTTATCGACCGGCGGCGTACGCGCAACGAGCGGGATATGCGCCCGGTGCTGTGGCTGATCGAAGGACTTTGCCGTCATTTTCCGGTACTTTGGGCAGAGGGTAACCATGAGGCGCTCTCTTCATTGTACCGCACATTTGCCGATGCTGCGGCAAGTGCGGGCGCGCAAAATGTCACCGGAAGGGTACTCACCTTAACCAAACGGGAAGATCGGCTTTGTGTTTTCGGAATGCCGGATATCGAACGGGAGGATTTTCAGTTAGATGAACAGAAATGGAATCGGGAGCTTTCCCGCCTGCATCGCGCCTGCGGTGCATTCCCGATTGTGCTGTCCCACCGCCCGCAGGCGTTTCCGATGATTGTCGGTGAGCAGCTTCCCTTGGTGCTGTGCGGACATGCGCACGGCGGTCAGGTTCGCTTACCGGTTATCGGCGGGCTGTACGCGCCGGATCAGGGCTTGTTTCCGAAGTATACCTGCGGACGGTACGCCGAGGGAGAATCGCAGATGGTTGTCAGCCGTGGGCTGGGCAACAGCGCTTTTCCCCTGCGGGTTTTCAATCCGCCCGAGTTAGTGTTGCTGACCTTGCGCGCAAAGGAGGCGTGAGGCATGCGTATTGTGTTGGCTTCGGCTTCCCCGCGCCGCAGGGAAATTTGTGCGCTGCTCGGTATACAGGCGGATATCTGTCCGGCTTCCCGGGAAAGAGCGTTTGATCCCGGTCTGACCGTTTCTGAAAACGTGCTGGCTACGGCACGGAATAAGGCCGAGCAGGTGTTTCGCGATGTCGGTGGCTTCTGCCCGGTGGTGGGCGCGGATACGGTGGTGGCATTGGATTATCGCGTTTTCGGTAAACCGAAGGATGAAGAAGACGCTAAGCGGATGCTCGCTGCGCTTCAGGGGCGCACACACCGGGTGCTGACCGGCGTGTGGGTTTGCGGAAAGGACAACCGCGACGGTTTTGTTTCCGAAGCGGAAGTTACATTTTTGCCTATGACGCCCTGCGATATTGCGGAATATATCGCCACGGGTGAACCGATGGATAAGGCTGGGGCATATGGAATACAGGGGCTCGGCGCACGGTATATTGCGGGCATTTGCGGTGATTTTTTCACCGTAATGGGACTTCCGGCGTCACTGTGGCGCTTTTTACGGAATTTTTAGAGATTTACGGCAAAAACCGGAACAAAACCGTTAAAAAAGTAGAAAATTTGCCAAAAACTGTCTTTACAATCGTCGCGATGCGTGATACAATGAAAATGGGGTTACGGCGAACACAAAGACACAAAGGAGGAAGTGTGTGTGGTCGCGGTCATCACCTCCGGAAAGGGCGGAGCGGGAAAATCCACTCTTTGTGCTGGGCTTTCCTGTGCGTTGGCGCGCGAGGGGCGTCGGATTTTAGCGATAGACGCCGACGCCGGGTTGCGCAGCTTGGATTGGATGCTGGGTGTGGAGAGCGCGGTATACGATCTTTCGGATATTTTTGCCCGGCGCTGTACTCCCGCTCAGGCGATTGCGCCCGCTTCGGTGTGCGAGGGTGTCGATATGATTTCCGCGCCCATCGACCGTGAACAGATGTGTTCTCCGCAGGAAATGCGGTATCTGTGCCGGGGGTTGGCCAAATACTACGACACGGTGCTGGTGGATTGCCCCGCCGGAATCGGTCAGGGGTTTCACACGGCGATAGCCGGGGCGGATCGGGCTCTGATTGTTGCCACACCCGATAATGTTTGCGCAAAGGATGCGCTTACCGTCAGCAATTTGTTGGAACGCGAGCATATTCCCTGCCGTTTGGTGATCAACCGGCTGCGGCCCCGCCCCATAAAACGCGGAAAAATGCCGGATATCGATGAAGTGATGGATCGGGCCGGTGTTCCGCTTTTGGGGGTAATACCGGAAGATGAGGCCGTTTCGGTTGCCAATGCGAACGGGTTACCGCTTCCGTGGGAAAACCGTGCGTCCCGATGTTTTCGGAATATTGCCGCGAGATTTATGGGCAGAACGGTTCCGTTGGCGCCGCTGTCCGCAATGGGTTGAGGTATGGCTTAAAGCCGCGTGGCCGCTTATGCGTGTGGGTTGATGAAAATCGGCGGACATGCGTGAAGATATTTCAATTAAAAAAGGAGAGTGCCGGAAATGAACATTGCGCTGATCGCTCACGACAGCAAGAAAGAACTGATGGTTCAGTTTTGTATCGCGTATTGCGGGATACTGAGCAGACACCATATCTGTGCAACCGATACCACCGGTAAAATGGTGGAAGAATCAACGGGTTTGCCGGTACTTCGGTATATGAGCGGGGATCAGGGAGGAGAACAGCAGATTGGGGCCAGAATTGCCTGCGATGAAATTGATTTGCTGATTTTTTTCCGTGATCCGTTAACCGTAAAGGAACACGAGACCAACGAAAACGATGTGCTCAGACTCTGTGATATGCGCAGCATTCCCGTGGCGACCAACATTGCCACCGCCGAAGTACTGATTCACGGTTTGGAGCGCGGAGATTTGGATTGGCGTACCATTGTCCGCAACGGAGAGCGGGAGCCGTAATGAATTTTCTGACCAACGCGCCCCGAGGCACTGCGGATGTTTTGCCCGGCGACAGCCTGAAGTGGCAGTATATTGAGCGCATGGCGATTTCCGTTGCCGAAAATTACGGTTACCGGGAAATGCGCACTCCGGTTTTTGAACATACCGAACTGTTCTTCCGGTCGGTCGGGGAAACAACTGATGTGGTGCAAAAAGAAATGTACACCTTTACCGATAAAGGCGGACGTTCGGTTACCTTGCGCCCCGAGGGGACGGCGGGCATCGCAAGGGCGCTGCTGGAACACGGTCTTTATGCGGGCGTATTGCCGGTGAAAGTCTGTTATGTGACTTCTTGTTACCGTTATGAAAAGCCGCAGGCGGGAAGGCTTCGGGAATTTCATCAATTTGGAGCGGAATGCTTCGGTGCCGCCGGCGCGCAGGCGGATGCGGAGGTCATCGGGCTTGCAGGAAATATTTTGCATTCTTTCGGCGTCACCGGTGTGCGGCTGCATCTGAATTCTATCGGATGTCCTTCCTGCCGTTTGCGGTATACTCAGGCGCTGTATGATTATTTTTCCCGGTATGCCGACACTCTCTGCGACAGTTGCTGGGAACGCCTGAACCGCAGTCCGATGCGTATTTTGGATTGCAAAAATCCCTCTTGCAAGCGCATATCGCAAGAAGCGCCGGAGATACTGAATTATCTTTGCACGGATTGCCGCCGTCACTTTGAACAGGTGCAATCGCTGCTTTCGGCGGCGGGAATCGGGTTTACCGTTGATCCCCGTATTGTCCGGGGCTTGGATTATTATACGCGGACGGTATTCGAATTCGTTTCGGATGCATTGGGTGCTCAGGCGGTGGTTTGCGGCGGCGGCAGATACGACGGATTGGTAGAAGAACTGGGCGGAAACCCTTTACCGGCTTTGGGGTTCGGTATGGGGCTGGAAAGATTGCTTCTGGTAATGGAGGCCAAAGGGGTTTCGTTTCCGGAGGATTCAAAGCCTGAACTGTATCTGGCCTCTGTCGGTGACGCGGCCGAACAGTGGTGTTTTGCGGCTGCGCAGAAACTCAGGCAGGGCGGCGTTGCGGTGCAAACCGATTTAGAGCGAAGAAGCCTGAAAGCGCAGATGAAGTATGCCGATAAAATCGGTGCGCGGTATGTCATTGTGGTGGGGGAAGACGAAATACGGCAATCGAGAGCGAAGCTGAAAGATATGGCAAACGGAGAAGAAAGCAAAATTGCCCTCGATGACAGTTTATATGAGGTTTTTTCCGCCGGGAACGACGAATGAAATGCCGAATTCTTTCACTCTGACGGACCGTTAAAAGAGGGGAAGCACATGGAAACCGTAAAAGGGATGGAACGTTCGCATTATTGCGGGCAGTTGCGCCTGTCGGATTGCGGGAAAACGGTGACCCTGTTCGGCTGGGCGCAGCGTCAGCGGGATTTGGGAAAACTGATTTTCATCGATCTCAGAGATCGTTCCGGTACGGTGCAGCTTGCGTTTGATGAGACCGTTTCCCGAGATATACGGGAAAAGGCGCACACCGTGAAAAGCGAATTTGTCTTGGCGGTAAGGGGAACAGTGCGGGAACGAACCGCCAAAAATCCCGATTTGCCTACCGGCGAGATTGAAATTGCGGCGGATGAACTGCGAATTTTGGCCGAGTCACAAACGCCTCCTTTTGAAATTACCGAGAACAGCAAAACCGATGAACTGACTCGTCTTCGTTACCGCTATTTGGATTTGCGCCGTCCGGATCTTCAGCGGAATCTGATTATGCGCCATAAAGTCGCCAAGGCGGCGCGGGATTATTTGGACGGCGAGGGCTTTATCGAACTGGAAACCCCGATGCTGATTCGATCCACACCCGAGGGAGCTCGGGATTTTTTGGTGGCTTCCCGGCTGCACCCGGGGCAGTTTTATGCGCTTCCCCAGTCTCCGCAGCTGTATAAGCAGTTAGCCATGGTGGCGGGATTCGATCGGTATATGCAATTTGCGCGCTGCTTTCGCGACGAGGATTTGCGCGCCGATCGGCAGCCGGAGTTTACCCAGATTGATTTGGAAATGTCTTTTGTGGATGTGGAGCAGGTCATTTCCGTTGGGGAAGGGCTGTTGCATCATATTTTCCGGTGTGTTCTTGGGGTGGAGCTTCCTCTTCCTCTGCCGCGAATGACATACACTGAGGCGATGGAACGGTACGGAACGGATAAACCGGATACCCGGTTTGCGATGGAACTGATTGATTTCCAAGACGCTGTGAGGGATTGTTCTTTTTCTGTATTCACTCATGCGCTGGAAGCCGGAGGCTCGGTTAAGGGCATCACGGTAAAGGGAGCCGCACAAGTGCTGACCCGGAAGGAAATCGATAAATTAACCGAATTTGTCCGGGGTATCGGCGCCAAGGGATTGGCGTTTATCCGGTGGACGCCGGAAAATCTTTCCTGCTCTTTTGCAAAGTTTTTCACCGAAGAACAAATGCGGGTTTTGCTTCAAACCGCCGGCGCCGAAGAAGGCGACGTCGTTTTGATTGTCGCGGATTCCGTCCGCAAACAGGTGTTGCAGGTACTTGGGGCTTTGCGCACAGCGGTGGCGGACAAAACGGGAATAGAGCGCAAGGGCTTTGCTCCGCTGTGGATTACCGATTTTCCCTTCTTTGAATACAACGCGGAAACCGGTTGCTGGGACGCCATGCATCATCCGTTTACCGCTCCGCTGGATGAATGTATTCCTTATTTGGAATCCGATCCGCAAAAGGTATTTGCCAAAGCGTACGATCTGGTGCTCAACGGCATTGAACTGGCCAGCGGATCCATCCGTATTACCGATCCGAATCTGCAATCCCGTATGTTTCGCGCGTTAGGGCTCTCCGATGAAGAGGCGCAGGAAAAATTCGGCTTTTTGACGTCCGCTTTTCGTTTTGGCGCCCCACCGCACGGCGGTATGGGCATCGGGCTGGATCGTTTGGTGATGCAGATGGCGGGCACCGAATCCCTGAGGGATGTCACCGCTTTTCCAAAAGTGCAAAATATGACCGAACCGATGACCGGCTGCCCCTCTCCTGCAGATGAAAAGCAATTAACAGAACTCGGCCTTTCCGTTGTGGCGGAAAAGCCGGAAGAGAGATAAATGCGGCAATACAAGAGGCAGTATAACGGCAGAATCAGGTAACAAAAAGCCCCGGGCCTTTCGCACCGGGGCTTTTTGATTCGGTTCATTGTGCCACTACATTAACTGCGCGGTTTTTACTCGGATTTTTCGGATCGGCTTCGATGTCGAAAGTAACTTTTTGACCTTCCGCCAAGGTTTTAAAGCCTTCGCCTACGATCGCCGAGAAATGCACAAAAACATCGTCGCCGCCCTCATCGTTGGAGATGAAACCGTAACCTTTGGTCTCATTGAACCATTTGACAGTGCCGTTCATCGCAGGGTAACCTCCCCCAAAAGAAAATCTTCCATAAAAAAAGACCCACAGTTTCCTCTCGAAAACCAACCGATGGGTATCGTGTGAGGTCGTCAAAAATGGAACGGCGAAAAGTATATCATATGCCTGTCACCTTGTCAAGCAAAAAATTTCGGTTCCCGTCCCCTCGTGAACTGTAGAGTTAATTGCCAAATTAAACGCAACACGTTTTCAAATCACTATTGCATTTACTTTGATAATTAACTAGTGGGAAACAGCCTGTTGAAAATGTGAACAAAGTATTGCAATAGATATAGAAATGGGATATAATAAAATATGAAATACAAAAATCATTGTATGTGACCGATACAAAAAGCATATAACAGATCAGAAAAATGTTTAAGTCAATACCGCATAATGATTGTGCGTCAGATTCGTCGTCAGATTTTGCTCCAGTGAACCGAAAAGCGCAGGAAATACTTTGTGTGTTCGCGACGATTTTCGGATAAAGTACGGAAAAGATTCTCGCAAATGGGTAGGCATTGTGCGCAAGCCCGGTTTTGTGCGGCGTTGCCTTAATACACAGTCAGAAAAACGGAGGAACGGTTATGAGCGTGCGTAAGGCGGTTATTCCGGCGGCGGGATTGGGAACCAGAGTATTGCCGGCCACGAAGGCATGTCCCAAGGAGATGCTGACGATTGTGGATAAGCCGGCCATTCAATATATTGTGGAAGAGGCTGTCCGTTCCGGCATCACCGATATTTTGATTATCACGAACCGGGGCAAGGAAATTATAGAGGATCACTTTGACCATGCCGTTGAATTGGAAGCGCGTCTGGCCGAAACCGGAAAAGACAAAGAGCTTGAGGAGGTCAGGCGGCTGACGAAGCTGGCCAATATCTTTTATATTCGTCAGAAGGAAACCCGGGGGCTGGGTCACGCTGTCGGATGTGCCCGGGCGTTTGTCGGCAATGAGCCGTTTGCGGTTTTGTACGGGGACGATGTGATTATCGGGGAGGATCCGGCGTGCGCTCAGCTGATACGCGCCTATGAGCAAACGGGCAAAGGTGTTGTCGGCATTCAGCAAGTGCCCCGCGATCAAATCGGAAAATACTGTTCTCTGGCCGTCCATCCCATCGGCGAACGTCTGTATGAAGTCAGCGATATGGTGGAAAAACCGCGGCCGGATCAAATCCTTTCCACGTTTGCCATTTTAGGGCGCTGCGTGCTGCTGCCAGAGATTTTTGATATTTTGGATCGTACTTTGCCCGGCGCGGGCGGTGAAATTCAATTAACCGACGCCATGCGCGTGCTCGCCGGGCGTGACGGTATGACCGGTGTTCAATTTACGGGCAAACGGTACGATATGGGCAATAAACTGGGTATTTTGCAAGCAACATGTGAAGTGGCGCTGGCTCATCCGGAACTCGGTGCGGATTTTGCGGTTTATCTGAAAGAATTGGTCAAAACACTTTGAGACCATGCGCGGTGTTGTCTTTATGAAGCACCGATTTCAGTTTATTGTGCCGCGTTACAAAAGGAGGCGTCCTCTATGGACGATGTGCTCGGTCGGCCGGTGCAGTATTTAAAAGGGGTCGGTGAAATACGGGCGGCGCGATTCGGAAAGCGCGGGATTCAAACGGTAGACGATTTGTTACATCTTTATCCGCGCACTTATGAAGATTGGGCGACCGTTTGCACCATTGCACAGGCCGCTTTGAATCATACGGTATGTTGCGTTAGGGTTACCGCCCTTTGTGAATCTTCTTCTCGGGTGATTCGCAAAGGGCTGACTCTTTTTTCTTTTGCGGTCAGCGACGGCATCGACCGGATGACGGTGACTTTATTTAATACCCGTTTTCAGGCGGAAGCCATCCGAAGAGGAGAGCGGTATCTGCTGTACGGAAAGGTGACCGACCGCATGGGATATTATGAAATGAGTTCCCCCGCCATTGCCTTGGCACAGGGAGGCGAGCGCATACGTCCCGTGTATCTCCAATCGGCCGGCCTTCCTTCTTCCGCCATCGAAAAAGCCATGCGCAGTGCTCTCGATCTGGCGGGGGATGCGCTGAGAGATTTTCTGCCGCCGGATATTCGCCGGCGTAACGGGTTGCTTTCCATTAAGGAGGCCATGCGGCAGATTCATTTTCCCGATTTTTTTGAAAACCTTCAGGCGGCGCGAGATCGCTTGGTGTTTGAGGAACTGCTGATTTTGCAGCTGGGTTTGTTTCGCCTGAAAAACCGTCGCCGCCGTTCCACCGGCGTGCGGATTACCCGGGATTTTACCGAAGAATTTCGGGAGCGGCTACCGTTTACGCCGACAGAAGCGCAAAATCGGGCCATTGCCGCCTGCGTGAGAGATTTGCGCGGGCCGCTTCCGATGAACCGGTTGATACAGGGAGATGTCGGCAGCGGAAAAACGGCGGTCGCCGCGGCGGCGGCGTATATCGTTATTCGAAACGGCTGGCAGGCGGCGATAATGGTGCCTACCGATATTTTGGCAAGACAGCATGCGCTTTCTTTGTCCCGGCTGCTGGGAAATTCGGTTCGAGTCGGCCTGTTAACCGGTTCGCTCAAAGCCGCTCAAAAGCGGCAAACGCTTCAGGATATCGCGGAAGGCAAGATTGATTTGGTGATTGGCACCCATGCGCTGATTTCCGGGAAAACGGTTTTTCACCGTCTGGGATTGGTCATCACCGATGAGCAGCACCGATTCGGTGTGGAACAACGTGTTGCGCTTTCCGAAAAGGGAGAAATTCCCCATCGGCTGGTGATGTCCGCCACACCTATTCCGCGCACGCTGGCGCTGATGATGTACGGGGATTTGGATATTTCGGTGCTGGATGAATTGCCGCCCGGGCGTATGCCGGTCGCCACATATGCGGTTGGCCCGGATAAAAGAGAACGGGTGTTTCATTATATCGAAAAATTTTTTCGCGCGGGCAAACAGGGCTTTATTGTATGCCCGCTGGTGGAAGAAGATGAGGATTCAGCCTCTAAAGCCCTCGCGGCGGCGACCGAATATGCCGTTTCCCTGCGTAAGGGGCCGCTCGGAGCTTTTCGCATCGGCCTGATGCACGGGCGTATGAAGGGCGAACAAAAAGAAAAAGTGATGTCGGATTTTGCCGCGCACCGCTTGGATTTGTTGGTTTGCACCACCGTTGTCGAGGTGGGCGTGGATGTTCCCAACGCGTGTATTATGGTGGTAGAAAACGCCGAGCGCTTTGGGTTGGCGCAGCTTCACCAGCTTCGGGGCCGGGTGGGCAGAGGAAGCGATCCCTCCGGTTGTGTGCTGATCAGCGGTTCGGAATCCGGTGAAACAAGGCGCCGCTTACAGGTGATGTGCCGGACGAATGACGGCTTTCAAATTGCTCAGGAAGATTTAAAACTGCGAGGGCCGGGCGATTTTTTCGGAGACCGCCAGCACGGCCTGCCCCCGCTTGATATTGCGGATTTGAAAGCGGATATGCGTATGCTTCAGGCGGCCCAGGAGGAGGCGCTTCGGCTCAATCGCGAAGATCCCGATCTGATTCGGCGTGAAAACGCGCCCCTCAGGCAAAAAATCTCCCGCCTGTTTGCACAGGTGGGAGAAGAAGGATTGAATTAGGCATTAAATTTGCGTATGCTTTGCCGACACCCGCTATTCCTGCGGGGGTTCTTCTTCGTTCGGCAATTTTTCCACATGCACCGAATCGATTCGCTTATCCTGCATTCTCAGCACCGTAAAGCGGTATCCTTCCCAGTCCACAGCGGGATGTTCCTGCGGGGTGGGAACTCTGCCCAGTCTTTCCAGCAAAAAACCGCCGAGCGTATCGTAATCCTCTTTCGGAATTTCCACTTCAAGCAATTCCGCCACCTGATCGATATCCATAGCGCCGTCAATATCGTATACGCCTTCCGAAAGACGGGTGACTTCCTCTTTTTCGTTATCGTATTCGTCTTGCATGCTTCCGACAATGGATTCCAGCAAATCCTCCATGGTAACGATTCCGGCAATTCCGCCGTATTCGTCCACCACCATGGCCATTTGTGTGTGCAAAGCGGTCATTTCGGAAAAGAGCTCTTTGCACCGCTTGGTTTCCGGAACAAACAACGGTTCTCTCATCACCGTTTGCACGGTCACCTTTCCGGGCAAAGGCTTGCCGACATACGGCAGCAAATCTTTACAGTAGAGCACGCCGATACAGTGATCGATATCTCCTTCGTACACGGGCAGCCGGGAAACGCCGTTTTTTACCGCTGTTTCCATGGCCTGAGGCACTCCGGTGTCTGCGGGAATGGCGGTCATATCGGTGCGCGGGGTCATGATTTCCTGAGCGGTAATATCGTCAAACTCAAAGATATTGTTAATCATTTCCTTCTGGCTGCCTTCAATCACGCCGCTCTCTTCCCCAACGTCCACCAGCATACGGATTTCTTCTTCGGTGATTTCCTCTTGCGAAGCATGGGGGTCCACACCGAACACCCGCGCGGCGAGATTGGCCGCCGCAGACAGCAATACCCTCAAAGGAGTGAGCAAAATATACACGCCGCTGAGCAACCAGGCGGTGGCGACCGCCACACCCTGCGCGTTCGGCGTTACCACCCTTCGGGGAAGCATTTCGCAAATCAGCAGCCACAGAGACCCCGCGACCGTCACGCAAATGCATCCCGAAACCAGTGTGGCGGGAACGCCGTCGAAGGGCAACAGTTTTTTCAGTGAGGGCTCATACAGCAAAAGTACATTCGTCGCAAATACAAAGCCCAAAAGTACGCCGCAAAGCCGTACCGTTTCCTGAAGCTTTTGCCCGCGCCCGGCAAGAGAAGCAATTTGCTTCGCTGTGCGCTTTCCTTCCTGAATCATGGTATGCAAACGGGCGTCGTTCAGCGCAACCACCGCGGTATACGCGATGGATATTATCAAGTAGAGCACCATGGACAAAACCGTCAGCAACGGTCGCATAGGATCGGAGGGATCGTCCACCCATCATCATCCTTTCACCACGTCTTTTTTCGGGGAGTACCGCCCAAAGCGTCAGCGCTTTTGTATACGCCACTATCCAAGTATATCGTATCACATTTTCACCGGCATGTCAACGGCTTATTGTGTTCAAACTCACTTTTTCCCCAGCTTCTTTTCATTTTTGTTTTTGTTTTTTGTGAGAAATGGGGAAAAAGATTTTTTCATTGCTTTTCTTTGAGAAAATATGGTATAGTGTACTTCTGTAAGGTACATTTGTTTTTGTATGGCGGACACATGGGGTGACAAAATGGGGAGAATGCTTTTGGTGGACAGCGCGGTGCTTCCGGATGTGTTCCGGAAAGTTTTGGAGGCCAAGCGGCTGTTGAGTACGGGTGTGGCGGATACGGCGGCGGATGCCGCGAGGAGGGCGGGCCTTTCCCGCAGCGCTTTTTATAAATATCGGGACAGTGTTTTTTCTTACGATGACAGCGGGGGAAGAATTTTTACGTTGCACCTGATATTGACGGATCAGCCGGGTGTACTTTCTGCGGTACTGACCGCATTTGCGCAGACAAAGGCCAATGTGCTGACGGTCAATCAAAATATCCCCTCCGATGGGGAGGCGACCGTTTCGATCAGCGCCAGAAGCGACCGAATGACGGTGTCTGTGCAGGTGTTTGTGCATGAACTTCTTCAAATTGACGGAGTAAGAAAAGCGTCGCTTACGGGCGGCCGGGATTGAAAGGCGGAGCATTATGATTTATATCGGTTTAATGGGTTACGGCGTGGTTGGCGGCGGAGTCGCTGAGGTTTTGCTTCAAAATGCCGCGCATGTTGCCGAAAAAGCGAAGGAATCCGTTGAAATCAAAAAAATTCTCGATTTGCGGACATTTCCCGATTCTCCTTTGGCCGATCGGTTTACCGATGATTTTGAACAAATAGAAAAAGATCCGGATATCCGCATTGTGGTGGAAACGATGGGCGGATTGCATCCGGCGTATGAATATGTCTGCCGCTTGCTGGAAGCCGGGAAGAGCGTGGTGACGTCCAATAAGGAATTGGTTGCCGCAAAAGGCGATGAGTTGCTGGCGCTTGCGAAGCGCCGGGGACTTAATTTTCTGTTTGAGGCCAGTGTCGGCGGCGGGATACCCATTTTGCGCCCGCTCGATCAGTGCCTGGCGGCCAACCGTGTGGTGGAGATTGCCGGTATATTAAACGGCACCACCAATTTTATGCTGACCCGGATGATCGAGGACCACATGACATTCGATGAAGCGTTGACGCTGGCACAAAAGCTCGGCTACGCGGAACGGGACCCTGGGGCCGATGTGGACGGCGCTGATGCGGCGCGTAAAATTTGTATTTTGACTTCTTTGGCATACGGCCGTCATGTTTACCCCGAACAGGTGCATACCGAAGGCATTCGGCGCATTACTCTTGCGGATGTGCTGGCCGCCGACAAAGCCGGAACGGCCGTCAAGCTTATCGGTGTGGCCAAAAAACGGGAAGACAGGGTTTTTTGCATGGTCGCGCCGATGCTGGTGCCGAAATCATCGCTGCTTTCCCGGGTGGACGATGTGTTTAACGGTATTTTGGTTCGCGGGGATGTGCTGGGAGATGTGATTTTTTACGGACGCGGAGCGGGCCGTCTCCCGACGGCGTCTGCGGTGGTGGCGGATGTGATTGACGAAGTGAAGCACTTGGGCGCCCGCAAGACCCTGTTTTGGGAACCCGGATCGCCGGATTATGTGATCCCGTATACCGAAAATACCGTGCGGGTCATGGTGCGCTTGCGGCAGACCTGTTCGGATTTGCCGCAGGAGCTCAGCGATGTGCGGTGGATTGACGGTACCTGTTTTATCACTTCCCCGATGCGGGAACAGAGGCTTTCGGAAATTCTTTCCGGGATGCCTCAGGTGCAGTCTGTTCTTCGCCTTATGGATTGAATGTGCCCGGTTGAGTGGCCATATGAATGGAGCCGTTGCAAGTCGTGGATCAAAATAAGAATTTTGTGCAGCGGTTGTTATCCGCCGACGGGCATCCTGCGGGGCCGATGTGTCCAAAGTGGCGCTCACAGCCGGTGATTCATAACGCGTGATTTTTCGAACAGGAGGACGGTATGTTAGTCGTACAAAAATTCGGCGGTACTTCGGTGGCAAACGCCGAGCGGGTGAAAAATGTTGCGCGCATCGTTACCGAAAAATACGCCGAAGGCAACGATATGGTCGTGGTGGTTTCCGCTCAGGGAGATACCACCGACGATTTAATCGAAAAAGCGCACGAAATCAATTCCCGCCCCAGTAAACGCGAGATGGATATGCTGCTTTCATCGGGAGAGCAGATATCGGCCTCGCTTTTGGCCATGGCCATTGAGCGGTTGGGGTATCCGGTCGTTTCCCTTCTGGGCTGGCAAGCGGGATTTCACACCAATTCCACCTATTCTTCCGCCCGTATCAAGCACATTGATACCGAAAGAATCATGAAAGAACTGGATAAAAAGCGCATTGTGGTGGTGACGGGGTTTCAGGGGATCAACCGCTACGACGATGTCACCACTTTGGGCAGGGGAGGCTCGGATACCAGCGCGGTCGCTCTCGCGGCGGCGATGCAGGCGGATATTTGCCAGATATTCACCGATGTGGAAGGCGTATTTACCGCCGATCCGCGCAAGGTTCCCGGAGCGAGAAAACTTCAGGAAATTACTTACGATGAAATGCTGGAGCTTGCCACGCTTGGCGCTCAGGTACTGAACAACCGGTCGGTGGAAATGGCCAAAAAATACACGGTGGAACTGGAGGTACTTTCCAGCTTAACCCGCCAGCCGGGAACTAAGGTCAGGGAGGTCTGTAAGATGGAAAAAATGCTGATTAAATCCGTTGCCAAAGACGACAATGTAGCCAGAGTGAGCATCATCGGTTTGCCGGACGAACCCGGAATTGCGTTCAAAATTTTTTCTCTTGTCGCTCAGGCGCATATCAATGTGGATATCATTCTCCAATCTGTTGGCAGAGACGGAACCAAAGATATCACCTTTACCGTTCCTTCCGACGACGGGGCATCGGCCGTTCGTTCGCTTTCCGATTACTGTATGCAGGTGGGCGCCAAAAACATTTCTTACGATACCGACGTGGCCAAAATTTCCATTGTCGGCGCCGGAATGGAAACGCACGAAGGGGTCGCGGCCAAAATGTTTGAGGCCTTGGCGGACGCCAATATCAATCTCCAGATGATTTCCACCAGTGAAATCAAGGTTTCGGTGCTGATCGATAAATCGGACGCCGATCGCGCCGTCGGCGCCGTGCACGACATATTTTTCTGAACATTTTCCCGCCCCGGTGTATTCGCTGTCCGGTTCTTTGCTTTCAAAGGGTCTTTCTTCCGGCAAGGCGGTACCGGGAAAATAAGTATTGACTTTTACCGCCTCATTTACTATAATAACAACAGGTTTCGCGGGGGATTTTCCGCGTCGAAAGAGGAAAGGAGGCTTTTTAATGCTTCGCACTTACCAGCCGAAGAAACGGCATCGCAAAATGGAGCACGGATTTCGTAAACGCATGGCAACCTCCAACGGACGCAAGGTTCTCGCCCGCCGCCGCGCGAAGGGCAGAAAACGTCTGACATATTAAAGCCTGCAAATAAGAGGGGTCAGACGCCTTTGGGGCATGGACCCCAAGAAAGAAGGCCGCCTTGTGTGGTCTTTTTTTGCGACCGGAGAGAAGGGCGGAACAGTTGGGGTGGAAACTTTCCAATCGCTCAAGCTGAATAAGGAATTTCGCACGCTCTATTACCGCGGGCGCTCGCAGGTACACCCAATCTTGGTCACATATGCGCGGAAAAATCGTTTGGGTGTCTGCCGGGTCGGCATTACGACCGGGAAAAAGATTGGAAAAGCGGTTCGGCGCAACCGTTGCCGGCGCCTGATTCGGGAAGCATTTCGCACGTTAAGCGGTTTTTCTGTTTTTGGTTATGATTTTGTTTTTGTTGCCCGCACGCGCACCGCGTTTTCCTCCATGCGTGAAGTGCGCGGCGTAATGGCGAGGCAGCTGGAGGCATTGGGTGTCCGCCGGGAGGCGGAAGAGTGAAACGAATCGTGATAGGTCTTGTGCGGTTTTACCAAAAGCACATTTCCGTACACACGCTGCCCACCTGCCGGTTTTCTCCCACCTGTTCCGCTTACGCGATAGAGGCTTTGGAAAAATTCGGCGTCATCAGGGGCGGTTTGCTCGCGCTGTGGCGTATCCTGAGGTGTAATCCGTTCGGCGGATACGGGTATGATCCCGTCCCCGATCATTGGAAGTTCCCGCCGTACAAATAAGGAGGATACAATTTGGGTATATTCAACATTCTCGGCTACCCATTAGGTTTGGTGATGAAATTCATCTACGGGTTTGTCGGAGAATATTTTCTCACTATTTTCCTGTTTACCCTATTGGTCAGATTATTGCTGTTTCCCATTTCTTTAAAGCAGCAGAAAACCGCGATGGAGCGGGCAAGAATTGCGCCGAAGCTGGAGCGCCTGCAGAAAAAATACGCTTCCGACCGGCAAAAACTGGTGGAAAAACAGCAGGAACTGTATGAACGCGAGGGTGTGAGTATGTCAATGGGCTGCCTGCCCATGTTGCTTTCTATGCTGGTGCTGTTCGGCGTGATTGCCGCCATTTACCGGCCGCTCGCGTATCTGTCCAATCCGACCATTCCGGAAGAGGTCATTTCGGTTGCCGAACAGGCCATTGTGGGGCAGGGAGACGGTAAAGTGACGGAAGATCAGCTTGCCGGCTATTACGGGGAGCTTCGCCTGATGCTCAACTGTGAGCGCGGGAATAACCGGGCGGATATTATTGCTCAGATCGATTCCCCGTCCCGAGAGGCGCTCAACCGCGCTTTCGGCAATGCAGATATCCTCACCGACGACTCCGTGTACAATACCGCGCTCACGCAGTATCAGGATCTTCGGTCGAATCGCACCGGGGAAGAATATTATCAGGAGATTGCCTCCATGCGGGACAGCTTCACATTGGGAGAGAATTTTTCCCTCTTGGAACAGCCGTGGGGAGAAGGCGGTTTTCGCAGCATCGGCGTGCTTTGGCTCATTCCCCTTCTTTCCGGGCTTACGTCTTTTGGGGTCAGCTGGCTTTCCATGCATTACGCCAAGCGGGGAATGCCGGATAATCAGCCGGGTATGGGTTGTCAGATTTTCAGTATGTTGATTTTTATGCCCGCGTTTTCTACTTATATTGCTTTCACGGTACCCGGCGCCGTGGGCATTTACTGGATTTTCAGCAATGTGCTTTCCGGCCTGCAAACGGTGATACTCAACCGGATTTACGACCCCGCCAAGGCCAGAGCGCAGGCAGAGGCGGAATATCAGGAACGCCGGCGGAAGAAAGCGGAAGATAAAAAGCGGTTGGCTCAGGCGCGTCAGCGGGAAGAAGCGGAAGCGCGCAAAGCGGAACAGGCCTTGGAACGACAGCGGGAGGAATCCCGCGAGCAAAACCGCAAAAAGAAATCCGGAAAAAGCGGCGGCGGGTCATCGGGATCCGCGCGGCCTCCGCGGGAGGAAGCCGTTAAACCGCCCGAACCGGTACAGCTGCCGGAGAATGAACCGGCTGAATCGGATCAAAAAGAACAGCCATCGCGGAAAGGATGAGAACATCATGCATAAGCAGATTGTAAAGGAAGCGGCGACCGTAGAAGACGCCATGGCGTTGATTGCCGAAGAACTCGGTGTTGCGCAGGATCAGATTACTTTTGAAGTCTTGCGTCAGCCGCAGAAAAAAACATTCGGACTGTTCGGCGGAACGAACGCGATGGTACAGGGCGATGCGGATATTCCGGAGAAACCGGAAAGCGGGGATCCGGTGGAATATTTGCAGCGTATTCTCCGGGAAATGGGCTCCGACGCCACCGTGAGGTCCTCCGAAACCGAGGACGGTTTGGTGCTTTCCATAGAGGGGAATGATCTCGGCTTTATCATCGGCAGGCGCGGAGAAACATTGGATGCGCTTCAGTACCTTACGGGATTGCACGCGAACCGGGGCGGCGGCAATTACCGCCGGATCACCGTAGACGTCGGTGATTACCGGGAAAAACGGGAACAGGCGTTAAGAGGCTTAGCGCACCGAATGGCCGGCGATGCCGCGCGCACCGGCAGGCGCAGCATTCTGGAACCGATGAATCCTTATGAGCGTCGCATTATCCACACGGCCGTTCAGGAGGTTCCCGGGGCCGTTTCGTGGAGCGTGGGCAGTGACCCTCAGCGGCATGTGGTGATCGGTCCTTCAGATGACGTTTCCGCCCGGCACAAATCCCATCCGCGCAGAACCACGGAATATTACGGGGAAGAATCATCCTCCTCCGAATCTTCCCGTTCGGAATCTTACCGAAGCGCGCAAAACAAAGTCCGGCCAAAACTTCCGGACAGCGATTATGTCATTCAGCCTCCGCCCCGTCAAGTGCGGCAATTTGTTCCCCGCAGTCATCCCCTTCCGGTTGCCGAAGATTCTTCTCCCACCGAAAAGACCCGGAGTGAAACCGAAAACAGCGCCACATTGTACGGCAGAATCGATTTATAACGACATATCGCCGTCACTCGATTTTCCTAAAAACACTTCCGGTGCTTTTGGCGACAGTACAATCCGGTACGCTTAAGTTGTCTGTTTGGCGGTTTTTACATATTTTTAAAACGGCACCGTTTTGGCAAACAAAACCGTGCCGTTTGTTGTCGGCGGCGCCGAAGCGGGCACCGAAAATGCGGAGGTCCGCCTTGTCTTCAACGGGCGGATGTGGTATGATGATGCGAGAGGTGATAAACGGTGCGCATTGATGAACGGTTGCGACAGAGAAAACCGTCTGTTTCCTTTGAGGTGTTTCCTCCGAAGCCGGGGGCGGATCCTGCGCCGATTTTTTCCGCGGCTTTGGAGATTGCCGATTTATCCCCCGATTATATGAGTGTCACCTACGGCGCGGGCGGGGGAAATGCCAAAAATACCGCTTTGCTTGCGGAAGGGTTGCAAAGCCGGGGCGTGACGGCTCTGGCGCATTTAACCTGTGTGGGCGCAACGAAACAGAACATTGCCGAACAGCTTTTCCGCCTTAAGGCTTCCGGAATCGAAAATGTTCTTGCGCTTCGCGGAGATCCGCCCTTGGGAGGGGAAACCCCGGCTGCAGGGGAATACGCCTACGCATACGAACTGATTCGGGATATCAAGGCGTTCGGCGGGTTCTGCATAGGGGCGGCGTGTTATCCGGAAGGGCATACCGAAGCCCAAAACCGCTCGGAAGATTTGCGGCATTTAAAGGCAAAGGTAGCAAGCGGGGTGGATTTCCTCATTACCCAGATGTTTTTCGACAACAGCGCTTTGTACAGTTTTTTATATCGGCTCAGAGAGCAGGGGATTACCGTTCCGGTGGTGGCGGGCGTCATGCCGGTGACGAACGGAAAGCAAATTGCGAAAACCTGCGCGCTGTGCGGCGCGTCTCTGCCCTCCCGGTTTCGGCTGATTGTGGACAAATACGGCGATAATCCTGCCGCGATGAAACAGGCGGGAATCGCGTACGCGATCGGTCAGATCGTGGATTTGCTGGCCAACGGCATTCGGGCGGTTCATGTGTATGTGATGAATAAACCGGACGTCGCCGCCGCGATTTACCGGGGCATTTCGGAGATGCTCACATGAATCTGACAGAAGAAACCTGCCGCTATATGGGCGTAAAAGGTCGTCCGGATTCGGCGATGACCGATTTAGCGAACGAGGCTGTCGAGTCGGTAAAGGCGGCGGCAAATTTCCGGAATGTGTGCCGGCGGTTTTCGCTTTTGATTCCAGATGATCGCACGGTCAAAATCGGTTCCCGCGAGGTGACCAGCCGAGCGCTGGCGCGGCATTTGGCCGGATGCCAAGGAGTGTTGCTGCTGGCGGTAACACTCGGCAGCGGTGTAGACCGTCTTCTTGCCCGCAGCGGGGCGCAAAGACCGTCCCTGATGGTGGCGCAGCAAGCGGCGGCGGCGGCGCTGGCCGAAGAATACAGCGACCGTTGCTGCAAAGAAGCTCAGGAGCGGCTGGCGGGATATCGGCTTTTGCCCCGTTTTTCGCCGGGATACGGCGATTGGTCGCTTCAGGATCAGTCGGTATTATTGGAAATGCTGGATGCTTCGCGCAAAATCGGGCTTACGGTCACCCAAAGCGGTATGCTGACCCCTCTTAAATCGATTACCGCCGCGGTAGGGATAAAACCGGAGATGTCACAGAGGAAAAGCCATGAATCAGCTGAAAAATGAGATTGGGAAAAATTTGCTCTTTTTTGACGGAGCCATGGGTACCGTGCTGCAAAATATGGGTCTTCCCGAGGGGTATCCGCCGGATTTGTGGGTAATCGAAAATCCCGAAGCGGTGCGCTCGGTGCACGAAGCGTATGTGCGTGCCGGCTGCGATATGCTCAAAACCGATACTTTCGGTGCCAACCGTCTGAAGTTGTCGCCGCACGGGGTAACGGTTGAACAAACGGTCTTTCAGGCGGTGAAGCTGGCGCGGCAGGCGGCGCAGTCTCACGCGTATGTGCTGCTGGATATCGGCCCCACCGGAAAATTGCTTTCTCCGCTCGGAGATCTCGGCTTTGAGGAAGCGGTGAATATTTTTGCCGAACAGGTGAGGGCTGGCGTTTCGGCCGGGGTCGACGGTATACTTATCGAAACGATGAGCGATTTGTATGAATTAAAAGCGGCGGTTTTGGCTGCAAAAGAAAACAGTCATTTGCCGATTTTGTGCACCGTGACTTTTGATGAGCGCGGCAAATTACTGACCGGCGCCAATGTCCCCGCGGTTGCCGGAATGCTGGAAGGCCTCGGCGTGACCGCTTTGGGCATGAACTGCGGCATGGGGCCTCAGGTTATGCTGCCTCTCTTAAAACAGATGAGGGCATATTGTTCGCTTCCTTTAATTGTCAATCCCAACGCGGATTTGCCCCGCTTTGAATCCGGCAGGGCGGTTTACGATCTTTCTCCCGAACGGTTTGCGGAGCAAATGGCGCCGCTGCTGGAGTATGCCGCCGTTGCCGGAGGCTGTTGCGGCACCGGGCCGGAGCATATTCGGGCACTCACTTCGCGTTTTCGCGGGAAAAAGGTTTCGCCTGCGCCCCCGAATAACCGCCTCATTGTCTGTTCTTACGCCGATGCTGTCATTATCGGGGAGAAACCGGTGATTATCGGGGAAAGGATTAATCCCACCGGGAAAAAGCGGCTGCAGCAGGCGCTGAAAAGCGGGGATATGAATTATCTGTTGCGGGAAGGTTTGCGTCAGGAAGAGTGCGGAGCGGATATTCTGGATGTTAATGTCGGTCTTCCGGAAATAGACGAAGCCGCCTTATTGCCCAAAGCGGTCGGTGAATTGCAAAAAGTGACCGCCTTGCCTCTTCAATTGGATACGGCGGATCCCGTGGCCCTGGAGCGGGCATTGCGGCTTTATAACGGGCGCCCGCTGATTAATTCCGTTAACGGCGCACAGAAGAGCCTTCAAACCGTTCTTCCGCTGGCCAAAAAATACGGCGCTGCGCTTGTTGCGCTGACTTTGGATGAAAACGGCATTCCCAAGGACGCCGAGGGGCGAACGGCCATCGCCGGGCGCATTCTGCAAGCGGCGGAAGAAATTGGGATTCCCGAGCGGGATATTTTGGTGGATACGCTCACGATGCCGGTCAGCGCGTCCCCCGATGCGCCGAGCGTAACCTTGCAGGCGCTGAGGAATATGCGGGACAGGCACATTAAAACGGTGCTGGGCGTTTCCAATGTTTCGTTCGGACTGCCTCAGCGGGAACATGTGACGGCCTCGTTTTTGCTTATGGCGCTGTCCGGCGGGCTTTCCGCCGGCATTATCAACCCATGTTCTCCGGAAATGATGAGCGCATACGATGCGTATTGTGCCTTGTCCGGTTACGATCGGCAATGCGCAAATTATATTGCCCGGCACACCGGCGATTCCTTAAAACCGGCAAAACCGGCGTCGGAATCATCGGCAGCGGATAAAACGGGGCATTCTTCCGGTGTCACATTAGCCCAGGCTGTGATGAAAGGCTTAAAGGAACAGGCATCGGCTTTGGCGCAAGGACAGATTCAGGCGGGCAGGGATCCCCTTTCGGTGATTGAACGCGATATTGTTCCGGCATTGGATGCGGTGGGCAAAGGGTACGAAGCGGGAACCGTTTTTTTGCCGCAGTTGCTGATGAGTGCTGAGGCCGCCAAAACGGCATGCGATGTGTTGGGCAGTGTGCTTCCTCCCGGAGAAGCGGAGAGTACGCAGGTGATTGTGCTGGCCACAGTGCGCGGGGATATCCACGATATCGGGAAAAACATTGTGCGCGTTTTGCTGGAAAATTACCGTTTCCGCGTGATTGATCTGGGCAAAGATGTCCCGCCCGAGGAAGTGGTTCGGGCGGTGAAGCAAAACCGGTCTCCGCTTTGCGGGCTTTCCGCGCTGATGACCACCACCGTTCCGGCCATGCGGGAAACTGTTGCCCTGGTTCACCGGGAATGCCCCGGCTGCAAGGTGATGGTGGGCGGAGCCGTGCTCACACAGTCGTATGCCGAAAGCATCGGCGCAGATTTTTACGGAAAAGACGCCATGGCGTCGGTGGAATATGCCAAGACCGTTTTTGGCAGAAAGGCATAGAAACGCCGAAATTTTCGCCGCTTTTCCGGGTTGGGCGGAAAGATACCGAGTAATTTTTCATGGCAAATATTGTGTTGTCTGCCTTTTCGGGCAATGTCCCTTGCGAGAAAATTTTTGGGTAAATTTTGTGCGTTTCGTCTTGTCATTCGGGGCCAAATTGTGTATAATATTGCCGTAGCGGGAACCGGCTGCTTCGGTGCCGGAACAGCCGGACATTTTATATTTTGCGTACTTTTTTTTTCACCGGTTTTGCGGCATATTTTTTTGTGCCGCGCCTGTTTTGAATTTTTCTTTTTTCTGTTTTGACGCTGCTTTCCGGCGGCCGTTTTTCCCGATTTTTCTTTTTTTCATTCTTTTTAAACGATGTAAACGATGATAACTTCACGGGGTATCGGTTTTTTCTCCTATCGAAAACCCCCGTTTTAGGGGATAAATATATATGAAAAAAATACTTTTGCTTTTTGCGGTATGCGCTTTACTGACGGCTTCATTGACCGGGTGCGGGGAAACCCCTTCTCAGCCGTTTCCCACCGAAACTTCCGGGCAGACAACCTCCACACAGGCTGCCACAAAGACAACAGCCACCTCCACGTCTGCCGAAACTGCCGCTCCCACGACAACCACCGCGGCGCCTACGGCCGCGCCGACTGCTGCTCCCACGGCCGCTCCCACCGCGGTGCCTACTTCCCCTCCCGTAACCAGGCCCACGGTGCCCGCCGCTCAGGGAACCGAATGGTTTAACGATGCGGTGTTTGTTGGGGACAGCGTATCGGTCATGCTGTCTTATTACGCCGATAACGGGTCGCTGGGCAACGCCAATTTCCTGTGTCAGGGCAGTTTGAGTTACGCAAACGCGCTGTGGGATTTGAACCAAAAAGGAAATGTTCACCCGACGTATGAGGGCCAAAAAATCACGGTAGACGAAGGCGTAAAAAAAATCGGCGCGAAGAAAGTTTTGATTATGCTGGGGATGAACGATGTCGGCATTTACGGAGTTGAAAGTTCCATTACGCATATGAAAACCCTTATCGGCAGAATCCGGGAAAAAAGCCCTGGGGTACAAATTTACATTCAGTCGGTGACGCCGATGCTGGAAAACATGCAGCGTGAAACGCTGAACAACGCATCCATCACCAAGTTCAACGGCCGGTTGCGGGAAGTGTGCGCCGAAATGGGCTTTGTTTATCTGGATGTGGCGTCCGTGCTGAAGAACGAGGCGGGGAACCTTATCCCGTCTTATTGCAGCGATCCGAAGGCGATGGGTATTCATTTAACTTATTCCGCATGTGCCCAATGGGTGACTTATCTGAAGCAGGCCTTGCATACGGCAGGGTAATCGGGCGGGGAAACGAATATGATGAACAATATAAAGAAAATCATCATTCTGTTGATGACATTTTGCATGGCTTTTTTTCTGATGTCCTGCGGCGGGAACAATCCTCCTGCCGGTACGCCTTCCACCGATGCGGCGGTCACGGATGCAACGCAAAGCGCGGACGTCTCTTTGGGGGATGTACTGAATACCGTAAAATCTCAAGTGACCTTGCCGGACAGCATGGTGGATTTTGACGCCAAGCGGTTACAGCGTGTGTTCGGCATCACCGAGGAACAGGCGGCGGATTTTGCGGGATGTATTGCCGCAGACGGCCTAAGGCAGGATGAAATCATCTTTGTCCGGGCCAAAGACGAAGCCGCCGCCGCGGATATCGCACAGCGGCTGCAAAACGACTGGCAGTCCAAATACGATGTGATTATGAATTACGATCCCACTCAAGCGGCCATCATCGAGGCAGCCAAAGTGGAAACCGAAGGCCTTTTTGTATCGCTGGTGATATCCGAAGAACGGGATGCCGTGATGAACATTTTCCATGAGGCCATTCGTTAAACGGCTGAATCGTTTTTTGCGGCGTAAACAGATTATCTGTTGCACGGGTCAAGCGTATTCACCGATTCGGCGCAAAGCGTTGTGCCGGTCGGTTTTCTGAAACTGCGCCGGAAGGGCAGGCGGTGTTTTCATTGAATTTTTCCAGCCTGATATTTTTGTTTCTGTTTTTGCCGGCGGTATTGATTCTGTATTATCTTACGCCGAAAAGGTTTCGCAACCTTACGCTTTTTTTGGTCGATATTGTTTTTTACGCATGGGGAGAACCTCGGCTTGTGATCCTCATGCTTTTTTCCATTGTTTTAAATTATGCGGCGGGCGTCCTCATTGCGGTGCACCGGGAGCGCAAAAAATTGGCCAAAGGGATTTTTGTGCTGGCCATCGTGCTCAATGTCGGGTTACTCGCTTTCTTTAAATATGCGGGATTCATCGCCGACACGCTTCGTGTTTGCCTTCCGTTTTTGAATATTCCCGTTTTGGAAATTCCTTTACCCATCGGCATATCATTTTATACGTTTCAGACAATGTCTTATACCATCGATGTATACCGCAATACCGTACAGGTGCAAAAGAATATCCTGACATTCGGGACTTATGTGTCTCTTTTTCCGCAGCTTATCGCGGGGCCGATTGTCCGGTATGCCGATGTGGAACAGCAGCTGACCGAGCGCCGTGAATCGATTCGGCAATTTACCGAAGGCGTTAAGCTGTTTTCGGTCGGTCTTGCCAAAAAAGTGCTGCTTGCCAATGAAATGGGCCGTTTATGGGACGTGATTCGTCAGAGCGGCAATGAGGCCGGGGCCATTGGCGCTTGGGTCGGCATTATTGCGTACACATTCCAGATTTATTTTGATTTTTGCGGATATTCGGAGATGGCCATGGGCCTTGGCAAGATGTTCGGGTTTGAATTTTTAAAAAATTTCGATTACCCGTATCTTTCCAAGAGCATTACGGAATTTTGGCGCCGGTGGCACATTTCTTTGGGCACATGGTTTCGGGAATATGTATATATCCCGCTTGGAGGTAACCGCAAAGGGCTTGCCCGGCAGATTTTCAATATCGCGGTGGTGTGGCTGCTTACGGGGTTATGGCATGGAGCCAGCTGGAATTTTGTGCTGTGGGGCGCCTACTTCGGCGTTATCTTAATTGTAGAAAAACTGTTTCTGTTGAAGAAATTGCAAAAGGCGCCGCCTTTGGTATCGCATCTGTATTCTCTGTTTTTCATTGTGATTGGCTGGGTACTGTTTTACTTTGAGGATATGGGCGAGATGGGGGAATTTTTCTGCCGGCTTTTTGCCCTGCGCGGGGTGGGTATGTCGGGAGATGTGGCCGCCACGGTGATTGCGTATCTTCCGTTGCTGGCGGCGGCGGCCGTCGCTTCCACTTCGCTGGTGCATAAGCTGTACGGAACCATCCGCAGCCAACGGGTTTTGTGTGCCGTGGATGTGGCGGGATGCGCGTTATCCTTGGTGCTGTGCACGGCGTCATTGGTGGGCAGCGGATTCAATCCCTTCCTGTATTTTCGGTTTTAGGAGCGAATACTCTTTTATGAAGAAAAGAAATTTTCTGGTGGCCTTGCCGGCTGTGATTTTTTGCGGATTTATTTTGCTGATGGCGGTTCTCTATTTTGTGCTGCCCAAAGAGGAATATTCGCCGCGGGAAAAACAGCAATTGGCCCCGTTTCCCGAATGGAGCGCGCAAAGTTTTGCGCAAGGAGAATTTCAAGACAAATTAGATACCTATCTTTCCGATCATGTGGCGGCACGGACATTTTTCACCGGAATTCAGGCGGGGTATGATTTGCTTACGGGCCGAAACGGTTCTCGGGGGATTTATTTGGGCAAAGACGGTTATCTCTTTCCCAAGCCGACAAAAGACAGCGATATTCTTGCTCAGAATGCCCGGTATATCCGGGAATTTGCCGATACCGCGGAAATTCCCGTGTATATGACATTGATTCCTTCCTCCGGGTTTGTGAATGCGTCCCGGCTGCCTGCCGTTCACGAAACGTACCGCGACGGGGAACTGATCGATGCCTTTCGGCAAAATATTGGTCAGAAAATTACTTTTACGGATGTTACGGCGGATTTTCTGCAAATGGCGCAGACCGAATCGCTCTATTACCGAACCGATCATCATTGGACATCTGCGGGAGCGTACACCTGTTACCGCCTGCTGGGCGACGATATGGGGTATACGCCGCTTCCGGAAAGCGATTTCACCGTAGAAACCGTCGGCGGATTTTACGGAACTTCCTATGCCAAAAGCGCGCTTTGGGGTATCCCTTCGGAAAATATCGAGCTGTGGCATAAAAAAGATCAGGCGCCGGGTTCGGTTCGGGTGGAAATCGACGACGGAGAAGGCATCGTGACGTCCGAAGATTATTTTTTCCGCGACCGGCTGAACGATGAAGACAAATATCCCGTGTTCTTGGACGGCAATCACAGTATGGTTCGGGTGACGAACGCAGAGGCTCCCGAGGGGACTTTGCTGGTGGTTAAAGATTCGTACGCGCACGCGTTGGTGCCTTTTCTTTCCCGGCATTACCGCGAAATTGTCATGGTCGATTTGCGATATTACAAGCAGGAAATTTCCGCGCTCGCCGCGCAGGAAAATGCCGACGCGGTTCTCATGCTCTATTCGCTGAAAAATATGGCGACCGATACCAATCTCGCTTACCTGTATTGATTGCGCGTGAATGAAATGTACCGCTTATGGGGGCTTGTCCGTTTTTTGGGTGCCCCGATATTTGGCGCGAATTGGTTTCATAAAAACGGCATAAAGTTTGCGCTTTTGCCCTTGCAATCGCTTTTGAAAAATACTATACTAAGATAGGTTTTGCAATTTCCCTTTTTTTGGGCCCTTTGTTTTTGCGTTCGGGCGCTTTCTTTATGGTAAAAGTTATTGTATATAAAAATTAAGGCAATACCGCATAATGATTGTGCGTCAGATGAGCGGCAAAGACGGCAGCCGGTTTTTGTGCGGTGTTGCCCGAAGAGCAAAATTCGGAAAAATAAAGGAGATTTTTTCAATGAGTAAAAATCCGTATGCCGGCACCAAAACCGAGCAGAATTTAAAAGACGCTTTCGCCGGGGAATCTCAGGCGCGCAACAAGTATACCTATTTTGCCTCCGTGGCAAAAAAACAGGGGTACGAGCAGATTGCGGAGCTCTTCCTGAAAACCGCCGACAACGAAAAGGAGCACGCGAAGCTTTGGTTCAAAGAACTGAACGGCATAGGGGATACGGCGCAAAATCTGCTTGCCGCCGCCGAAGGGGAAAATTACGAATGGACCGATATGTACGAGGGTTTCGCGAAGACCGCGCAGGAAGAGGGATTTACGGAACTTGCGGCAAAGTTCCGCTTGGTAGCGGAGATTGAAAAGCGTCACGAAGAGCGGTACCGTGCTTTGCTGAACAATTTGGAAACCGCCCGGGTATTCGAAAAGAGCGGGGTTAGCGTTTGGGAATGCCGCAATTGCGGGCATATCGTGATTGGGACAAAGGCGCCGGAAGTTTGCCCCGTGTGCCGTCATCCGCAAAGTTTCTTCCAGCTGGCTGCGGAAAATTATTAAACCGTCTATGGATAAGCAAAAGCTGCAATCGCTTTTCTTAAAAGTGCAAAAGCCCGCCCGGTACACCGGCGGGGAATGGGGAAGCGTCATTAAAAATCCCAATCAAATAGCGGTGCGCATCGCGTTTTGTTTCCCGGATTTATATGAAGTCGGAATGTCCCATCTGGGCATGAAGATTCTTTACGGGTTGTATAATTCTCTCCCCGATGTTTGGTGCGAGCGGGTGTTTGCGCCGGATACCGATATGGAAGCCCTGATGCGGGAAAATCACATTCCGCTGTACGGTTTGGAAAGCCGCGATCCGGTCGCGGAATTTGATTTTATGGCGTTTACCCTGCAATACGAACTCGGTTACACCGGCGTGCTGAATATGCTGGATCTCGCCGGTGTGCCTTTGCGCGCCGAGCAAAGGGACGAGCGGTACCCTCTGGTTATTGGCGGAGGCCCATGCACATGCAATCCCGAACCCCTTGCTGATTTTTTCGATTTCTTCATTTTGGGGGAAGGGGAAGAGGTCAATCTCGAGGTCAACGAACGGTACAAATATCATCGGCAAAATGGGTATTCCAAGCAGGCTTTTTTAAAAGACGTCTGCCGGATAGAAGGCGTGTACGTGCCTTCGCTGTATGAAGTCGACTATTGCCCCGACGGTACCGTGAAAACTATTCTCGCCAAAGACGGTGCGCCCGAAAAGGTGCGCAAACGGATTGTTCGCAATCTCGACACAATGTATTTTCCCGAACAGTTTGTGGTGCCTTTTACGGAAATTGTATTTGACCGCGCCATGAGCGAAATTTTCCGCGGGTGCATTCGCGGGTGCCGTTTTTGTCAGGCCGGGTTTTTATACCGGCCGGTTCGGGAAAAATCGGTGGAAACCGTCAACCGCCAAAGCCGGGCGCTGATTCAAAATACCGGGTACGAAGAATTTTCTCTTTCCTCGCTCTCCACCGGCGATTATACCCGCCTGCCCGAATTGCTGACCGATTTGCTGGAATGGGCGGTACCGGAACACACCAATATGTCCCTGCCCTCCCTGCGGGTGGACGGATTCTCCGAAGAACAGGCCAACCGGCTGAATGTTTTGCGGCGCAGCGGGCTGACATTTGCTCCGGAAGCGGGAACGCAGCGGCTGCGGGACGCCATCAACAAAAATGTCACCGAACCGGATATTTTGCAAACGGCCGCTAAGGCTTTTCGCGGTGGATGGTCTGCCGTCAAGCTTTATTTTATGATTGGCCTTCCCACCGAAACCGATGAAGATGTGATTGGCATTGCCCGGTTGGCACAGCGGGTAGTGGATGCTTATTACGCCTGCCCGGACCGACCAAAGGGCAAAGGCGTCACGGTATCCGCTTCCGTAGCCAATTTTGTGCCCAAGCCCTTTACGCCTTTTCAGTGGGAACCGATGGATACTTTAGAGCAGTTGAGCCGAAAGAAACAACTGCTGGCCTCTTCGGTGACCACCAAGAAAATTGCGCTGTCGGTGCACGATGCGCAAACCGGATTTTTGGAAGCGGTTTTCGCCCGGGGAGACCGGCGTTTGTGCGGCGTCATCGAAGACGCATTTCAAGAGGGCTGTCACCTGGATGCCTGGTCGGAACATTTTCACTTTGACCTTTGGATGAAAATCTTTGAGCGGCACGGAATCGATCCGGAATTTTACGCCAACCGGCGCAGGGAACCGGATGAAGTTTTCCCGTGGGATCACTTGGATTACGGGGTGAGCCGGGAATTTTTGTGGCGGGAAAACCAACGGGCGCATCAGGGCTTGACCACGCCGAATTGCCGCGAGCAATGTTCACATTGCGGCGCCGCCTGTTTTGGGGGAGGGCTGTGTGTTGAACGCCGCTGAACCGGTTCGTCTTCGTTTTGCCAAGACGGGCAACGCTGTGTATATGTCGCATTTAGATCTTCAGCGCACTATGATTCGCGTTTTGCGGCGGGCACAGATTCCCGTGTGGTACACCGAGGGATTTCACCGCCATCCGTATGTCACGTTTGCGTCTCCGCTGGCGCTGGGGTTGGAGGGCTTGGATGAGTCCATGGATTTCCGCTTGAAACTTCCGATGGAGACAGAGGAAATTGTCCGGCGGATGTCCCCGGCCGCCCCGCAGGGGATTCGCGTGATTTCCGCCGATTCTCCGCAAATGAAGGCGGGGCAGATTGCCGCCGCCGAATATCGTTTCCGGTTTGAGCCCGGCTCCGTTCCGGATGTGGAAAAAATCTTGGCGGAGCCTCATCTCTTGGCGGAAAAGAAGACCAAAAAAGGCGTGAAATCCCTGGATATTCGCCCGCTGATGACCGATATATCGTGGGATTCCGAAACACTTACGCTTCAAATGCATCTCCCCTTGGGGGAAACCACCGTCAGCCCGTTTTTGTTTTTGCGTGCGGCGGGGGATCCGCCCTGCCGGGTCACGCGGGTAAGGCTGCTGACGGCCGACGGGCAACGGTTTGTATAAAAGTGTTTTGATTGGGCAAAGTGAAATTCAGGAAGCAAGGGGGAACCATGGAGGAGGTCATTGCGCGCATTTTGCGGCAGGCGGGCATCGATGCGTACGGCTTTTGCGCGTTTTGTCCGGAATATTTGCTTTCCTGCCGTGCCGCCTCCCGTTTGCCGAAAGAGGCAAAATCCGTGATTGTCGTTTTGTTTCCCTATGCTTTTTGCGACAGCCGTCCGCGCAACATCAGCCGTTACGCCGCCGTTCCGGATTATCATGAGGCGGCGGGAAATGTTTTAAAATCCGTTTCCGCGCAAATTTCCGAAACTTTCGGCGCCCCTTGCGAACCGTTTATGGATAATTCTCCTCTTCCCGAGGTATCGTGCGCTGTGGCTGCCGGGCTTGGCGTCAGGGGAGATAACGGCCTGCTGATTCATCCGAAATACGGTTCGTATGTGTTCATCGGCTGCATGGTGACGCCTTTGCCGCTGTCTCCCGCCGTTGTCGGGCGAACGGAATGCTTGCACTGCGGCGCCTGTGCGCGGGTGTGTCCGGGGAAATGTCTGCCGGGCAGCGACCGCACATCCTGTCTTTCCGCGATTACGCAAAAAAAAGGCGCGCTTTCGCCTGGGGAGCAGGCGCTGCTTTACAAGGGCGGATCGGCGTGGGGCTGCGACCGCTGCCAGGAGGTCTGCCCGATGAATACCGGCGTCACGGCTTGCCCGCATCCGTGTTTTTCCGGATATGAGCCGTGGCTTTCCGAACAGTCGCTTTCCGATTTGCGCCATAAGGCGTACGGTTGGCGCGGGGCGGAGACGGTCAGGCGCAATTTGCATTTGCTGAAGGAAGGATTGCCTTGACGCCGCTGTACGATGCGCTTTGCGCGTATGTCGGGAAAAACCGCATTTCTTTTCATACGCCCGGGCACAAAGGCCGGGTGGATTGGCTTTCACTGCCGATCGGTTTCGATTTAACGGAGCTGACCGAAACCGGTTCGCTGTATGAGGGCGGGGATGCCATAGAGCGGGCGGAGCAAGCGGCGGCGGAGGCTTTCGGCGCGGGGCAGACATTTTTTTCCGCGGGCGGATGCACCCTGTGTATTCAAACAATGCTTTGCCTTGCGCGCTCGCGGGGGCGGGATATAGTGATGGCGCGCAACGCGCACCGTTCGGCCGTGCACGCGGCGGCGCTGCTCGATATGCGGCCTTATTGGCTCACCGAGTGTTCGCCCGAAGCCGTACAGGCGGCGTTAAAAGCCACACATGCGCGCACGGTGTACCTGACTTCGCCGGATTATTACGGCAATACGGCCAATATTCGCGAGGTTGCCGAAATTTGTCACAAAAGCGGCGCCGCTTTGCTGGTGGATAACGCGCACGGATCGCATTTGGGCGCATACGGGTTGCACCCCCTTGAGCTGGGTGCGGATATCACGGCGGATTCGTGGCACAAAACATTGCCGGTGCTCACCGGAGGCGCGGTGATGCATATGGCGAAAGACGGGGCTTTTTCTTCGTTTTCACCGCGAACGGTCAAACAGACCATGGCGCGGTTCGGTTCCACATCCCCCTCGTTTATTGTTCTGCTTTCTCTGGATTTGGCGCGCGAGTGGTGGCAGCGGGAGGGAAAGGCGGCGTTCGCCGCTCTTCCGGGCCGGTTAGCCGGCGTTCGCGCATCCGTTGAAGCTGCCGGGATGACGGCTTTTCCCAAAAACCGGCGCGATCCCGCGCGGATAACGCTGGATTGCGGGGAAAAAGACGCGCTCGCCGCAGCCGATCGGCTTCGGGAATGCGGCGTGGAACCGGAATATGCCGACGCGCGGTATGTGGTGCTGCTGCCCTCTCCGCTGCAAACGGACGCCGATTTTTCCGCGTTGAGCGCAGCGGTTTTGCGTTTGGCAAAGGCCGGTCTTCCTCCCGCCAAACCCTGTGTGTTTTCGGCCGGTTTGACTTCACGTTTGCCCCGCCGGGAGATGTCGCTTCGGGAAGCCGTTATGTGCCCGGGCGAGACCGTTGCGGTTTCGGCTTCCGCCGGGAGAATTGCCGCCGAAGCGGTTTGCCCGTGCCCTCCGGGAGTGGCGGCGGTAGTGCCGGGAGAGCGCATTACGCCGCAATTGGCCGCTTGGCTCCAAGGCGCCGGCATCGGGGAAATTGCTGTTGTCGGGTAACGCGGCGCCGAACACAGCGGATTGTTGTATAAATTTTCGGGTATGATTCGGGCATGAGGAGGTACCGTATGAAAATCAAGCCGGTTTTGCTGGGCCTTATGGTCGGGCTGTTGCTGCTGAGTGGATGCTCCGGCACATCTTCCGAGAATCCCTCAATAAAGGAGCCGTCTTCTTTTTCCGGTGATTCCCTTACCGGTTCGCAGCAGGAATCAAACGAATTTCCGCTGGTGGTCACTCCTTTGGACAGGGAAGCGCTTCAGGCCTGTATTACCGCTTACGCCTCGGGGGAAATGTCCCTGTACATAGATCCGCAGCTGCTGAATATTTTGCGGGGCATGCCGGGGAGGTATACCTGTAAAACCGAAGTGTACACAGTGCCCGTTTGGATTATTACCGCTTTTGACGGCAGTATCTATACCCAGACGGTGCGTATGGAACTGCCCGCCGGGTCGGGCAGTGAGACGGTGGAGAGCACGCGCCGGTATGCCCAATTGGGCGGGCAGCCGGATTCAAGCGGCATGACCATGGATTTATTTGTGTACGATTGCCTGGACGATGCCGAGGCATCGCCGTCTTATGTCGGCACCTGCTGGTCTGCACAGATGCTTTCGTCGATGGGGTAACGCGATGCGGTTTGAAAATTTTGCGGGCAATCCCTTGGTCAAGGAAACCCTCTCAAGAGCGGTGGATTCCGGCAGAATCCCGCATGCGCTGCTGCTGGAGGGCCCGAAAGGCTCCGGAAAAAAGACACTGGCACATCTGATTGCCCAAGCCGCGGTGTGTACTTCCCGGCAAGAAAAGCCTTGCGGGGAATGTGCCGCCTGCCGCAAGGCCGAAACCGGTCACGCGGATATTTCCGTTTACCGGGGGGACGGAACCCAAAAGAGCCTCAGCGTGGATATGATGCGGACTTTGCGGGACACCGCTGCGGTATTGCCCAACGAAGCGGAACACAAAGTGGCGCTGATTCTGGACGCCGACTGTATGGGCGCCCCGGCGCAGAACGCTTTGCTTAAAGTATTGGAAGAGCCGCCCGCGTATATGGTAATGGTGATTACGGCGGTGAGCCGCTCCCGGCTGCTGCCGACGGTTTGTTCCCGCTGTATCTGTCTTTCGCTTCAGGGCGTTGAGGAATCGGAAGCGCTGGCTTTCTTAAAATCCCGGCTGCCGCTGGCGGAAGATGAATTGCTGGCCCGTATCCGCCTGCACGGAGGATGTATTGGGGCGGTGCTGGAGAGCGAACAGGAAGATACCGCTTTGCTCACCGGGCGCATTGCCGCCATTGCCGGGGAAATCACGTCGCCGCAGGCGTTTTCCCTGCTTGCCGCGTTGGCGCCGCTGGAGCGGGATAAGCCGTTGACGGACGCGGTGCTTTCCGGTTTGCTTTCGGTGTTTCGCGATGCTTTGGCGCTGAATTTGGGCGCGGAAGCTTGCGGCGGATGCGCGCCGGAGGTTTCCCGGCGGCTTTCGCGCGAACTGACGGCGGAAAACCTGATGAAGGCGATAGAGGCGGTGCAAACCGCCGTGACAGACAGAACCCGCAATATGAATCAGGCGCTTTTGTGTACGCTGCTTTGCGCGCGGCTGAGAGAAGCGGCCGGGCGGTAAGGAGGAATTTTGGTGGCGGAAATTATCGGAGTACGGTTTAAGAACACCGGAAAGGTGTATGATTTTGATCCCGGAGATTTGCACTTTGAAAAAGGCGAATACGCCATAGTGGAAACGGCGCGCGGCGTGGAATGCGGTGAAGTGGTTCGCCCCAACCGAGAAGTGACGGACGCGCAGCTAAAGCGCCCTTTGCGCAGCGTGTTGCGCAAGGCGGAAGAAGACGATGTGGCCCGTATGCGGGAAAACGAGGCGAGGAAAAAAGAAACGCTCAGTCTTTGCCAGCAGCGCATTCGGGCGCATCATCTGGAAATGAAATTGGTGGATGTGGAGTTTTCGTTTGACAATTCCAAAATCCTGTTTTATTTTACCGCCGACGGCCGGGTGGATTTTCGCGATTTGGTGCGGGATCTCGCGTCGCTCTTTCACACCCGCATCGAACTGCGGCAAATCGGGGTCAGGGACGAAGCCAAAATGCTGGGCGGCATCGCCGTTTGCGGAAGGCCGTTTTGCTGCGCTCAGTTTCTGGAGGATTTTCAGCCGGTTTCGATTAAAATGGCAAAGGAGCAGGGGCTTTCTCTGAATCCCGCCAAGATTTCCGGCTCCTGCGGCCGGTTGATGTGCTGCCTGCAATACGAACAGGACGCCTACGAGCATTTAATGGAGATTACTCCGCTTCAGGGCGATACGGTGGATACGCCCCAAGGGCGCGGCGTGGTTCAGGAAGTGAACCTCATTACGGGAAGAGTAAAGGTTTGTCTGGATACTTCTCCGGATGCGCCCCCGGCGGTTTTTGACCGGGAGGAACTTACCGCTTTGCGCGTTTCCCACCCCGAAAAACCGCCCGAGCCTCCCGCCGGATTTCGCCGCGACCGCCGGATCGGGGTAAAGGCCGTACCGCGTAAAGATTTGCGCTCGGAAACAGAAACGGATGTTTCGTCCGACGACATCTAAAGAAAGAAAAACGGCCGGGGACTCCCGTCAAAAAGTGCTTGCATTTTCTTTGGAATATGCTATGATAAGTGCGAAAGGGGAGCTTCCCTTGTAAAATCCGCTTAAAGGAGGTTCATTTCCATGGCATACAAAATTTCCGATGATTGCATCGCTTGCGGCGCTTGCGCGGACGGATGTCCGGTGTCCGCCATTTCGGAAGGAGACGGCAAGTACGAAATCGATGCGGATTCCTGCATCGAATGCGGCGCTTGCGCGGATGTCTGCCCCGTTTCCGCTCCGTCTGCAGAGTAAGCGATGAGAGTAAGCGATGATTGTCAAAAAGGATCGCCGCGGCGGCACATTGCGCTTTCGCGGCGGTCTTTTGTATTATGATGCATTGAACATGGCTATAGAAATAGATGCGTTTTATGCTTCGGAATTCGTTCAGGAGGTTTGGGGGGTAACCGTGAAAAAACCGTATTTGGAGATCGGTCAGATTGTCGGGACGCACGGGGTGCGCGGCGAGGTCAAGGTTCGCCCGTGGTGCGACAGTCCCGGGCAATTTGTGCCGATTCACACGCTGTACTGGGACGAATCCGGGCAAAATCCGGTTCGGGTTCGCTGCCGCGCACACCAATCCAATGCGCTGGTCGCTCTTGATGGGGTCAATACCCCGCAGGAGGCGCAGGCGCTGCGCGGGCGGATGCTGTATGTGAAGCGAGAGGATTTGCCGCTTGCCCCCGGTCGGTATTTGATTAGCGATCTCATCGGTCTTCGCGTGGTGGACGCGGATTGCGGGGCCGTTTACGGCACGGTGAGCGATGTCAGCCAAATTGGAGAAAACAATCTGTACCATGTATCAACTTCCAAGGGAGAAGTCTTGATTCCCGCGGTTCCTTTTTTTATTCAAAAAGTGGATATCGAAGGCGAAACGGTGTATATCCGCCCGATAAAGGGGATGTTCGACGATGCGGATTGATATTATGACGCTGTTTCCCGAAATGTGCGAAGCGGTGCTTTCGCAAAGCATTATCGGGCGCGCGCGAAACAAAGGCTTGCTGGATATCCGATGCCATCAAATTCGGGATTACACCGAAAACAAACAAAACCAGGTGGACGATTATCCGTACGGCGGGGGCAGGGGAATGGTGATGTATCCCCAGCCGATCGCCGATTGTTTTCGCGCCGTTTGCCGGCAAAGGGGCGTTCGGCCGCATTTGGTCTATATGTCTCCGCAAGGGGCCGTGCTGACCCAGCAAAAAGCGAGGGAACTGGCCGGTTTGGATGACCTGTGCGTGCTGTGCGGCCATTACGAGGGCGTGGACGAACGCGTGATTGAAGCGCTGGCCGATGAGGAAATTTCGCTGGGCGATTACGTGCTCACGGGCGGGGAGTTGCCTGCGCTGACGCTTATCGACTGCGTTGCCCGCATGGTGCCCGGCGTGCTGGCGGACAGCGTCTGCTTTGAAGAGGAGAGCCATTTTTCCGGCTTGCTGGAATACCCCCAGTATACCCGCCCGGCCGTGTGGGAGGGCAGGGAAGTGCCCGCCGTATTGCTTTCCGGACACCACGAAAAGATTGCCGAATGGCGGCGGGAACAGTCCCTGCTGCGCACCGCGCAAAAGCGCCCGGATATGCTCGAAAAACTTTCGCTCACCGAGCGGGAAAAGGAGATGCTCCGGCGAAATTTCGGAAAATGTGAATAAGTTTCAGTTCCTTGTGAAAAACTCGTCGTCAAATTATAGCAAGATTGCCCAATTGCTTCGGGCGCTATGTTTATAAAATAAGGCAGTTGACCAAAATTGCGTCAAACCGGCAAAATCCCGGGAAAATCATTTGACGCGTTTGGGTTTTGTGATATAATAGCACTGTTCGTTGACCCATTCGGCAACCGTCGGTCGGTTGTCGCGAGCGAAAAAGGAGTTCGATTCTTTATGGTTGTGAAAGATGTCATGGTTCAGAACCAAGTGGGGTTGCACGCGCGTCCCGCCACGTTTTTCATTCAGAAGGCGAACGAGTTCAAATCGTCTATCTGGGTAGAAAAAGAGGAACGCCGCGTCAACGCCAAAAGCCTGCTCGGGGTGTTGTCCCTGGGCATTGTCGGCGGCACTGACATCCGCATTATTGCGGACGGGCCGGATGAGGAAGCCGCCGTGGACGCACTGGTCGCGCTGGTGCAGTCCGGCTTTACGGAGTGATCCATTGGCGAAAACTTCACACGAAAATGAAAAAGGCCGCCGCTTATCCGGCGGCTTTTTGTGTCGGCAAATTTTTTTAGGCATTCCGGCGTAAATTCGGTCGCGCAGGCGCATTAGGCGTTATGCGCGATATTTTTTGTATTTATTATATCTTCAGAAAAATTGAAAAATTGCCCGAAAACTTTGCATTTTGTCGGGCGGCATGGTATACTGAACGGGTAGAACTTGTTCAGCAGAGCTCATTAGAGTGGAGGAGGAGTTGCTTTGAATAAACCGCTTGAGTTGTTTCGCAGGGAAGGCGTTACTTTTCTGAACCTTCCGGAAACGCGCTTTACCACCGCCCGGTTAACCGTGAATATGTATTTGCCTCTGCGTGCCGAAACGGCCGGGAAATACGCGCTGGTGCCTTTTATGCTGCGCCGGGGCTGCGCGGCATATCCCGATTTTTCCGCTTTTCACCGCGCGCTCGATAGGCTTTACGGGGCGCAGGCAGACGCTTCGGTTTCCCGCGTGGGGGAAACCCAAATGCTGACCCTTTCCATGACTTGCCTTGAAGACCGTTTCGTGCAAGGTGAAAATCCGGTATCCGAACCGTGCGCGCAATTGCTGCTTTCCCTGTTGTTTGATCCGCCGCTGCAAAACGGGCTGTTTGCCGAAGACGCCGTGGAGCAGGAAAAGCGCATTATGCTTCAGGCCATCGCGGCGCAGATTAACGACAAACGCCGTTATGCCCGCTTGCAATGCGAGCGTCTGCTTTGCGAAGGGGAACCGTACGCCGTGCCGGTTTACGGAACGCCCGAACAGGTTGCCGCGCTGACCCCGAAAGACGTTACCGAGGCGTGGCGGGATTGTTTGGCGCACGCCACGGTGAAAATTCTCTATCAGGGCAGCTCGGATGCTTCGGCCATAGCGGAGGTTTTTGCGCAAAAGCTTTCGCACAGAAGTCCCGTTGCCATTCCGAACATCGTGCATCTGCCCGCGAAAGAACAGTTGGCGCAGCGGGAAGAAGCGATGGATGTCGATCAGTGCCGGTTGGTGATGGGGTACCGCACCGAGATTGCCGGCGAGCATCCGCTGAGCGGCGCGATGCGTCTGGCGGTGGCCATTTTGGGCGGAACGCCGCAATCGCTGCTGTTTCAAAATGTGCGGGAAAAACTGAGCTTGTGTTATTATTGCAGCGCGGTTTACGACCGGCTCAAGGGCGTGATGCTCATCGACAGCGGCGTCGATCGGGAAAAGCTCGATTTGGCGCGTGAGGAGATTTCCTGCCAGATGCAAAGGCTGCGCGGCGGGGATTTCAGCGATGACGATTTGGAACAAGCGCGCCTTGCGGTGACGGATGCCCTGCGGGAATCGGGGGATTCCGCCGAGGCCCTCGCGGCCTGGTACGCCGCTCAAGGGTGCGGGGAATGGAAAACGCCCGAAGAAACGGTGAATGACGTTGCGGCGGTGACCCGCGAACAGGTTTTGCGGGCGGCCGAAACCCTTCAAAGCGATTGTATTTATACTTTGATTCCGAAGGAGCGGTAAAGAAATATGAATAAAACAGTTACCCTTGCCACGGGCGAAACCGTGCAGAGAATCGATCATCCGTCCGGGCTGACCGTTTACGTTTACCCGAAAGCCGATTATCGCGGCGCTTTCGCGGTGTTCGGAACCCGCTACGGTTCGGTGGATACCGCGTATGTTCTGGACGGAAAACGGGTGGAAGTTCCCGCGGGGATTGCGCATTATTTGGAGCATAAGCTGTTTGAAAACGAGGATTGCCACGCTTTTGCCCGGTATGCTAAAACCGGCGCCAAAGCCAACGCCTTTACCAGCTTCGATCAAACCGCGTATCATTTTACCTGTACCGATCAATTTGAGGCGTCTTTGGAGATTTTGCTGGATTTTGTGCAAAGGCCGTATTTTACCGAGCAGACGGTGCAAAAGGAACAGGGTATTATCGGCCAGGAAATTCGCATGAGAAACGACGAGCCGGACTGGCGGGTGCTTTCCAATCTGCTGACGGTTCTGTACGCGTCCCATCCCGTGCGCATAGACATTGCCGGGACAGAAGAATCCATTTCGCATATCACGCCGGAACTGCTGTACGGATGCTACCGCACGTTTTATAATCTGCACAATATGGTGCTGGCGGTCTCGGGCAACGTCACCACAGAGAGCGTGCTTTCGGTTTGCGACCGGGTGCTCAAAAAGGCCGAACCCCTGTCCTTGCAAAGAGAAGTGCCCAAAGAGCCCCAAACCCCCGTGCAAACATATATCGAACTGCGTATGCCGGTTTCTGCGCCGCTCTTTTGTTTGGGGTATAAATGCCCCGTCGATGTGATGATTCAGCCGCCCAGAACATTGGCGGCCGCGCACGCGGCGGCGATGCTGCTTTCCGCGGAATCCTCCCCGTTGTACGCGGATTTGCTCAAGCGCGGCCTGATTACCGATGAATTCGAGGGCGAATTTTTGGATGGGCGCGGGTACGCGCTGTTCCTCTTTGCCGGGGAAAGCAGCGAGCCGAAAACCGTCGCGCGGGAAATCAACGCGGCCATTACCCGGGTTCGTGAACAGGGCGTGGACGAAGAGCGGTTTGCGGAATGCCGCGCCGCCATGCTGGGTCATCAATTCTCCGGCGCCAATCATATCGAAAGCTGCGCGCTCGATGTAATGGAGGATCATTTTGCCGGGCGGGAACCCGGGGAACTGACTCAGGCCATTCGCGCGCTGACGGTTTCGGATGTGCGGGAAATTTTCGAAAAATGGATGCTGCCTTCTCAGGGGGCCCTGTCGGTGGTCTGGGGAGAGTCGTAATGCGGCACTGGATTTCCTTTCCCGCCCTCAACTGGACTTTTTCCCTCCCGCAGTCGCTGGTGACTTTTTCGCTGTTCGGGCACACGGTGGATATCCGGTTTTACGGGGTGTGCATCGCCTTGGGGTTTTTGCTGGCGGTGGTGTACGCGTGCTGCGTTTCCAAAAAGCTCGGGGTCAATCGCGACCGTTTGCTGGATGTGGTGCTGGTCAGCGCCGTGGCGGCGATTATCGGCGCGCGGCTCTACTATGTGATTTTTTACGACTGGGCCGGGTATATGGCGCATCCCGCGAAGATTTTCGCGATTTGGGACGGGGGCTTAGCCATTTACGGCGGGCTAATCGGCGCGTTTCTCTGCGCGCCGATTATGTGCCGGCTGCGCAAAGTGCATACGCTTGCGGTGCTGGATTTGGCGTCGCTGGGGTTTTTAATCGGTCAGGCCATAGGCCGCTGGGGCAATTTCTTCAATCAGGAAGCCTACGGCGGGAATACAACGCTGCCTTGGGGCATGACGGGGGATATCATTCAAACCGGCGCCCACGGCGTGGTGGCGGATCAAACCGCCCCCGTTCACCCCACATTTTTATACGAATCTCTTTGGTGCGCGCTGGGGTTTTTGGTGCTGCATTTGCTCTCCAAGCGTCTCTTTGCCGTGCGCGGCCAGACATTCGCGTGTTATCTCATCTGGTACGGCCTCGGGCGCGCCTGGATAGAAGCCCTGCGTTCAGACAGTCTTATGCTTGGGCCGGTGAAGGTTTCCCAGCTGGTGGCGGTGCTGTCCGTCTTCGCGGGAGCGGCGCTTTTGGTTTTTTTGCGCAAAAGGGCGGCAAAACCGGTCGCGGATACCGGCGTTGCTCCCGGGCCTGCCGAAGAGATAAAATCAGAGGCGGAAGCGCAGCCGCAAGAGCCGCCTCCCGGTGAGCGCCCGGAGAGTACCGAAAAAGACGCTTTCGCGCGGAAATCCGAAGAAAACCTTGGGGAAAATTCAGTCGAAAATTCAGCCGAAAAGGAGCACATAAGCGATGGCAACGGTGATTGACGGCAAGCAAATCAGCGCGAAAGTGCGCCTGCAAATTGCCGAGGAGACGGCCCGGTTAAAAACAAAGGGCATTGTGCCGGGCCTTGCGGTGATTATCGTGGGGGACGATCCGGCGTCCCGCGTATACGTCAACAACAAAAAGAAGGCGTGCGCGCAGGCGGGCATTTATTCCGAGGAATTTGCCCTGCCCGCCGATACGTCCGAAGAGGAATTGCTGGCCTTGGTGGCGAGCCTAAACGGCCGCAGCGATATCAACGGCATTCTCTGCCAGTTGCCGCTTCCGGAGGGATTGTCCGCCAAAGCGGTGATAGAAGCGATCGACCCGCAAAAAGACGTGGACGCTTTTCACGCGCAGAATGTCGGGCGGGTCATGCTGGGGGATTACGCGTTCCTGCCCTGTACGCCCGCCGGCGTGATGGAGATGCTCCGCGCCTGTGATATTGCGGTGGAAGGCAAGCGGTGCGTGGTGGTGGGCCGCAGCAATATTGTCGGAAAGCCGATGGCCATGCTGCTGCTGCATCAAAACGGGACGGTCACCGTGTGCCATTCCAAAACCCGGGATTTGCCCGCCGTTTGCCGCGAAGCGGATATTTTGGTGGCGGCGGTGGGCAGGCCGAAATTCATCACCGCCGATATGGTCAAGCCCGGCGCCGCCGTGATAGATGTCGGAATGAACCGGGACGAAAACGGAAAATTGTGCGGCGATGTGGATTTTGCCGCCGTGGAGCCGGTCGCGGGGTACATTACGCCCGTCCCCGGAGGCGTTGGCCCCATGACCATCGCCATGCTGCTGAAAAATACCGTCACCGCAGCCAAATTGCAAAACGCTTTGCTGATGAACCACGAAGCGGGATAAATGCATCATTTTGTAATAAAAAAATCTATGGATTTTCAAAAAAAGCTGCCGGGCAAAATTCTCTTTTTGTGCAAAATTACACCCTGAAATGAGGAATTAAAGGCAAAATTCTACAAATCTTTTAATGACAAGCGCAAAAAGAAGTGATATACTTTGCCGCGAAAGAGAATGAAGGAGTATGAAAATTCGCGTACGGAAACATCAAAAGAGCTTCTTGCCGGTTTCCTCTTTGCGCAGCGGTTTAGCGGAGGGCGAAGATGGCTGAGCGGGCGGTGAGCGTGAACCGCATGGAACAGGCGATTGCGCTTTTCGGCAATTTTGATGAAAATATCCGGTTAATCGAGCGCCATTACGGGGTGGATATCACCAACCGGGGTTCAGATATTCATATAAGCGGCGAACCGCAGGCGGTGGAACGGGCCGGTCGCGCGGCGGAAGCGCTGCTGCACCTGATTGGGAGCGGGGAACAGCCGAACGCCCAGCGGGTGCGGTATGTGATGTCTTTGGTGGACGCGGGCGAAGATTGCGATGTGGATTTGTTGCTTTCCGGCAATGTGGCGGTCACCGCGAAAGGCGCGCCCGTGAAGGCCAAAACCGTGGGTCAGCGTCGGTATGTGGAAGCCATCGCGGGGCACACCGTCACCATTGGGGTAGGCCCCGCCGGTACCGGCAAAACCTATTTGGCGGTGGCCATGGCCGTCAAATCGTTTCGCGAAAAAGAAACCGAGCGCATCATCCTCACCCGCCCCGCCGTGGAAGCGGGGGAAAAGCTCGGTTTTTTGCCCGGGGATTTGCAATCGAAAGTGGACCCTTACCTGCGCCCGCTCTACGACGCGCTGTACGAAATGCTGGGCGCGGAAACCTACCAAAAATATCTGGAACGCGGAAATATCGAGATTGCGCCCTTGGCGTATATGCGCGGGCGCACGCTGGACGACAGCTTCATCATTCTGGACGAAGCGCAAAATACCACGCCGGAGCAAATGAAGATGTTCCTCACCCGGCTGGGGTTTCGCTCCAAGATGGTGGTGACCGGGGATATCACCCAGATTGATTTGCCCAATGTGCGCAAGAGCGGGTTAAAAGAGATTTTGCGGATTTTGCGCAATATCGATGATATCGCGATTTGCGAATTTACCGCGAGAGATGTGGTGCGCCATCCGCTGGTGCAGCGGATTATCGAAGCGTACGAACGGGCGGAAAAGACCCCCGTCGCGCCGGCGCAGGAAAGGAAGAGGCGGCATGTCAAAGGTCAAAGTAGTCATCACGGATAATCAAAAGGCGGTCAAACTGCCTACGGGGATGCGTATGCTGCTTCGCCGGTGCTGCCACGCCGCGCTGGAACAGGAGCATTTCGGTTCCCCCGCGCAGGTGGATATCACCGTGGTGGATAACGGGCAGATTCGCGAAATTAACCGCGAGCACCGGCACATAGACAAAGTGACGGATGTCCTTTCTTTCCCGCTGGGCGACAACGGCGTGTACGATAAGGATCCGGATACCGGCGCCTATATGCTGGGGGATATTGTGGTGTCCGCGCAGCAGGCGGCGATTCAGGCCAAACAGTACGATCACAGCTTTGAGCGGGAAATGTGCTATTTGGTGGTGCATTCCATGCTGCATCTTTTGGGTTACGACCACGAAAAAGGCGGCATTGCCGCCATGCGGATGCGCGAACACGAAGAGGCGGTGATGCGGGAGATTGGCTTGCCGCGGTAAATGACCGGGGAATCCGGCAAAATTTGCGTGTATATGCGGTTTTTCTTGTGTAAAACTGCCATTTCCCGTGAAAGGGTTGTATTTTATCCGCGTGAGCGGTAAAATAAAAAGGCTTTTAAGCGAAATAAAAAGGAGGAAAGATCAATGAAAAAGGTATTAAGCGTCATTCTCGCGGTCGCCTTGGTGGTGTGCTTTGCGACGGGTGCGCTCTCTGTTTCGGCGGAAACAACGAATTTACTGGCTCAGGGTGTTTCCGAGTCCACCATTTACGCTAATGATATTGATGGCTCGGAAGTTGCAATGGATGGTAGCAAACTGGTTATAACGGTCAAGAAACCTTGGGAAGGTATAGAAAATCCGGATTCGGATGTTTGCTATGGTGCGGGTATCCCGGTGAAGGTTGAAAATAACGGCGATATAGATTTGTATTGTATGTTGGATATCCAAGCTACAGTACCGTTTCGGTTCACAATTCGCGATAACATCAATGACAAATGGCTTGCTGCGGGTGCTGAATGGTTTGACCTCTTTTATAAAGACGGACAGGCATTAACTGTCGATGATGTTCAGGATTATTTTCTGCCTGCCGGAGATTATCAGGTAGCCATTAATGCGTGGGGTTATTACAAATGGCAGAATGAGAATGCTGGAGGATCTTTTACAAAGTCCGAAATTACGGCAATTTATATTGAAGGCAGAGAGGCCGGTACCATTACGGTCAACAATCTTTCCCTTGTTCCAAACAAAGAAGCCACTCATACTACGGGCGATGACGGCAAAGATTACGTGCAATATACTCCTGTTGCCGGCGGCGATACCCAAGCGCCCACCACAACCACCAAAGCGGCCGACGGCAGCAATGTCGGCGGCGGTTCCGCTCAGACCGGCGACGAGAGCAACGTGGTTCTGTTCTCGGTTGTGGCGGCGTTGGCGGTTGCCGTTGTGACGGTCAGCGCGGTTGCGTCAAAGAAAGCCAAGAGCAAATAAGCTCCCGCAAACCTCAAGCCCTTTTTGGGGCGCCGGGAACATTTCGGTAACATCAGCCCGCCCACGGCAGCGCCCGCGGGCGGGCTTTTGTGCGATTTCGTTTCTTAAATATACCGTTTCTTGCTTTGTTTTGTTTTGCTGGCCTTTTTCCGGGGGGGGCGGGCGGAATGACGCGCAAAAAGGGCCGGTCGTTGTGCTGTGCTGCCCTGATTTTTCGCGGGTGTATCCCGCGTGGTTGCGCAAAAAAGCGCGGGTGCATAGGGAGGGGGGCCGAACATGGCCGGGTATAAGGGCGCGGACCTCAAAAAGCCTTTTATCCTCATTTTGCTTATCGCTTCGGTGATTCAGTTGCTTTTGGCGGTGGGCATTCACATTTCCGCGTATGCCCGCCCGATGCTGCTGGCGGTGTTGGGCACCGTGGCATTGGTGCTTACGGTGCTTGCCGCGACGGTTTGGGAAGAGGTGCGCGCGCTTCGGCTGGCGGCGAGAATATTGCCGCTCATTGCCGCGGCGGGTTTGCTCCTGCTGGGTGTGCTTTCCGTGGCGCAAACCATGGCCTCCCCCGAGGGCGCGGGCAACGATTTGGGGTATACCATGGCGCAATACGCCGCGTTGGTGCTCATGTACGGGCAGATGCTTCTCGTATTTCTCATTCCGGTCGCCGTCGCCGCCTCCGCGCACGGCCAAAGGGCGGATCGCGTGATTCTTCGGTGCCTTGCGTTGGCCAATACCGCCATTGTGCTCTATTTTACGCTGTACGCTTTTGACAACAGCGCGGTTTTGCGCGCGTTCGATATTTTAACCGATTGGCGCCTTGGGCGCTGGCTGTATTTTGCCTTTACCCTTGCGGTGACGGCGGTTACGTTTCTCCCGTTCTTTCCCAAAAAAGCGGCGCCCTCTCCCGCAAAAAATGCTCCGGTTCCCGAAAAGAGCGTTTCAAACAAAAAGAGCGATTCAAAACAATCATCATAAGACATCGCGCAGGTGAAAGGCCGCTTGTTCCGCTTTTGGCGGTGCGGCTTTGAGATTTTCATAATGCGGAGGGATTTTGCTTTGAAGCAGGCGGACCGGTTCGAAACGGTGTATAGGCAAAAGCATATCGGCGCTACGCTGGACGTAGTCGAAATTTTGGCGGATAGAGAAACGGGCGTGCAATATCTGTTTTACCAAAGCCCAAAGCCGCTTTGGCGGCGGATTGACGCCTTTGCTGGATAAAGACGGCAAGACGGTGATTGCCCCGGGCATTTCTCCCCGGTGAGTGTTTGGCTGCAGCCGCTTTCGCCCGCGGCGGATTTCTTTTGTTCGCGCTCCGTAAGCGGGGTTTATGATTTTCGTTTCCTTTCACGCAAGAAAACATGAAATACCAAAAAAGCGCGTTAACGCTGCAGATTTTGCATTTTTTTCAAAATCTGCAGCGTTAACTTGATATTTTGGCGGGAATACGGTATATTATTCTTGGCGAACGTGAGGAGGGACGCGGGCATGAATTTGTATATCCGGGAAAATTATTTGCGGAAAATTCGGGGGTTTTACGAGACCGATGACTTGATTAAGGTGATTACCGGCGTGAGACGGTGCGGAAAATCCAGCCTTATGCACATGATTGCGGACGAACTGAGGCAAAAGGGCGTTTCGGAGGAAAATATTGTTTATTTGGATTTAGACCGGCGCGAATATCGGAATGTTACAAAACCGGACGCACTGGAAGCATTGATTCTGAACAGGGAAACGGCTGAAGGATTGAAATATCTGTTTATTGATGAGGTGCAGAATGTCAAAGGATTTGAGGCGGTTCTGAACGGCTTTCGGACAGATGGCGGCTGGTCCATTTTTATTACGGATTCCAATTCCTATCTGTTAAGCGGAGAGATTACCACAAAGCTGACCGGCCGGTATATTGCGTTTGAATTATTTCCCCTCAGCTTTGAGGAATATGAGGAAATGAAAAGCTTTTACGGAAAGCCGGTCGATGCGAATGCATCGGCGGAACTCGTCAATTATATTTTGGAAGGCGGTTTTCCGCGCACGGTCTTTTTTGATTCTCTTTCGGATAAGCGCCGTTATGTACAGGGTGTGATTCAGGAGATTTTTGAAAAGGATATTCGCCGCAGGGTCAAAATTCGCGACAAGGAGACCTTTGAGTCCGTCAGGCATTTTATCATCGGGAATTTCGGCTCTCTGTTCAGCTTGAACTCGCTCTGTGAGGAACTGAAAAAACAGGGCATCAACATAACTCGGGAGACCGTGGCCCGGTATGTCAAAGCGCTTCTCGACGCCAAAATTCTGTATGAATGCCCCCGGTTTGATATGAAATCCAAAAAAGCGCTTTCCGGCGAAAGGAAATACTACCTTTCCGATCTCTCCTTTTACTACGCGGAGAATACCGACAACCGCATCAACTACGGCCCTGTCTTGGAAAATATTGTGTTTCTCTATGCGAAATCTCTGGATTATTCGGTCAGTTTCGGAAGATTCGGGAAATTTGAGTGCGATTTTATTTTGCGCGACGCCGCCATGAATTATGCTTATGTTCAAGTGGCGTACACCGTTGCGCAGAGCCGCGAAACGGAAGACAGAGAGTACCGCCCGCTGGAAACGGTTAAGGATAATTATCCCAAATATCTCTTGACAACAGATTACCTGCTGCAGCATAGAAACGGGATTTTGCATGTCAATCTCATGGATTTTCTCCGGTCTAAAAAGAAATTTTAAAACCTTTTCTTTTTTTTCGTACAGCCAAAGGCGGCAAAATATCGGTGACCGGGGGACGGTACCGTTGCCCAAAAAGCATTTGACACCGCAAAAAAAGTATGGTATGATACCCGTTGCCGCATAAAACGGGCCTCAAGCGGGCAAAATCCCCGCCCTTTTTAGCGAGACTGAAAGTATAAGGCAGGAAGGTTTATGTACGCCATTGTGGAAACCGGAGGGAAGCAATATAAAGTAAGCAGCGGCGATGTGCTGTTTATCGAAAGGCTTCCGAAGGAAGAAGGAGAATCGGTTATTTTCGACAAGGTCGTCGCTTTGCACGATGACGAAGCGTTTCATTCCGGCGCCCCGTATGTGGAAGGCGCGACGGTCGAAGCCAAAGTGCTCAAAAACGGAAAAGGCAAAAAAATCACAGTCTGGACTTACAAACCGAAAAAGGGCAAGCAGCGCAAAATAGGGCACCGTCAGCCGTACACCAAAGTTCAGATTGAAGCCATTCACGCGTAAATGATGATTGAATGCCTGTTTTACGAACAGGGCGGCGTACTGACAGGGTTTACCGTCCGCGGGCACGACAAAGTCGGTAAAAACGGCATTTCGCTGCTTTGCTGCGCGGTGAGCAGCGCGGTGTATCTCACGGTGAACGCGCTTACCGAGATTGCGGGGTTAACCCCTTTAACGCTTCGGGAATCAAGCGGCAATCTCACGGCGGAATTTTCCCGCGAAGACGCGAAAGAGCATTCGGAACTCATCGGGGGTTTGCGGCTGCATTGCCTGTCGCTTCAAAAATCGTACCCCCGCCGAATCAAAACGCAAACCGTGTTGCGGCCGTAAACTTGTCTGTAAGCTTTGTGTATCGGTTCATCGAGGGGAATCCCCTCTGCATTCACCGTCAAAAGAAAGGAACAAAATTATGCTGAAAATTCAATTACAATTATTTGCGCACAAAAAAGGAACGGGATCCACGAAAAACGGCCGGGATTCCGAATCGAAGCGCCTTGGCGTGAAGCGTGCGGACGGTCAGTTTGTCCCGGCGGGGAATATTCTGGTGCGTCAGCGCGGAACGCACATTCATCCCGGCGTCAATGTGGGGATTGGTTCCGACGATACCCTTTTTGCCAAAGCGGACGGGATTGTGCGCTTTGAGCGCTTGGGAAGAGATCGCAAACAGGTCAGCGTGTATCCTCAATAATACGCTGCTTGCAAATATGCTGTTGCGGGCCGGAGGGTTTTCAAAACCTTCCGGCTTTGCTGCAAAAAGCACCGCGCAAAGGCGAAAGCCTGTTTTTATGCGGTGCTGTCGTAAAAAGGAGTTGGGTTTCGTTGTTTATCGATACGGCCGTCATTGAGGTTTGCGCCGGCAGCGGCGGGGACGGAGCGGTCACTTTTCACCGGGAAAAATATGTCGCGTCCGGCGGGCCGGACGGGGGCGACGGCGGGCGCGGCGGCGATGTGATTATTCAGGTGGACGGCGGCGTTTCCACGTTGTCCGCTTACCGGTACCGGCGGAAATTTACCGCGAAAAACGGGGAAAACGGCAAAGGCGGCCGGTGTTTCGGCAAATCGGGCGAATCGGTGACGCTGACGGTTCCGCGCGGTACCCTGGTTTACGACGATGCCTCCGGGCGTTTGCTTGCGGATATGTCTGCGGACGAACCGTTTACCGTGGCGCACGGCGGCCGGGGCGGATACGGAAACGCGCATTTTGCCTCATCCACCCGGCAGGTGCCCCGGTTTGCCAAGCCGGGGCTGCCCGGTGAGCATCTTCGGGTGCGGCTGGAACTCAAATTGCTGGCGGATGTCGGGCTGGTTGGGTTTCCGAATGTGGGCAAATCCACTTTGCTCTCGGTGGTCAGCGAAGCGAAACCGGTTGTCGCCGATTATCCCTTCACCACGCTCTCTCCCGTTTTGGGCGTGGTGCGCGAGGGGGACGAATCTTTTGTGATGGCGGATATTCCCGGCATTATCGAGGGCGCGTCCGGCGGAACCGGACTCGGGCACGATTTCTTGCGGCATATCCAGCGCTGCCGCCTGCTGGTGCATGTGGTGGACGTCTCGGGCAGCGAAGGGAGAGATCCGCTGCGCGATTTCGAGGTGATTCAGGCGGAATTGGAGGCTTTCAGCCCTGAATTGGCGAAACTCCCCATGCTGGTTGCCGCCAACAAATGCGATTTGGCAACCGAAGAGCAGATTGCCGCGTTTAAATCGGCCGTGGCCGCCAAAGGGTACGCCTGTTGGGAATTGATGGCGCCCATTGCCCAAGGTACGCGGGAACTGGTTCGCGCGTGTGTGCAAAAATTGCGCGCTCTGCCTCCGGTAAAGGCGTTTGCGCCGGATCCGCCCGCGGTTTCGGGCAAAGACGCGCCAATATCCGATCGCGTGCCGAAGGTTTTGGTGCGCGGAAATACGTATGAAGTCACGGCCGATTGGCTGCTGCCGGTTTTACGTACCGTGGACGTCGACGATGAGGAAAGCCTGCGCTATTTTCAGCGTTTGCTGGCGTCGTCCGGCATTCTCCGGGCGTTGGAGGAAGCCGGTATTCACGAGGGCGACACGGTGAGCCTGTACGGTTTTGATTTTGAATATGTCAGGTGAGCGCCGCGCAAAGGAGAATCGCACACATGGAATCGTTATTGGGAGAAACCGTGGACGCGCGTTCGCTCAGTCCGCTGACGCTGGCGTTTGTCGGGGACGCGGTGTATGAGCTCTTGGTTCGGGAGCATCTGGCAAACGCCGCCAACCGTCCGCCCCGCGCGCTGCATGAGGCGGCTGTCGCGAAAGTGAGCGCGCCGGCTCAGGCGGCGGCTTTGCAAACGCTGCTGCCTTGGCTCACCGAGCGGGAGCGGGCCGTCTGCCGCCGGGGCAGGAACGCGCACACCGCGCGTTCCGATCCCGATTACCACAGCGCGACAGCCTTGGAGACGCTGTTCGGGTACTGGTACCTGACGGGCCGAATTTTCCGCGCAAGGGAGATGTTTTTGCGGATTTTGCAAAGCGAGGAACCGCAAGCTGCAAAACCGAAACATTCCGATTTGTCGAAATAACCGCCCGGGTTTTCAAAACCCGGGCGGCATTTTTGGCTGTGTGTTTTTTTGTTTGAATGATTTGAATGAAAACCGGTCTTACCGCATATGGCTGTTGCGCGGGGGGATTGCCGCGTAATATTCGGCCTGTGCGCGGGCTGCCTGGTGGATAATGGGCCGCGCGTCCTTTTGACACTACACGTTAAACCGAAACAGCACCACATCGCCGTCTTGCATGACATATTCCTTGCCTTCCGAGCGAACCAGTCCTTTTTCCCGGGCGGCGGCCATGGAGCCGCATTGCATCAATTGATCAAAGCCGATGACTTCGGCGCGGATAAATCCGCGTTCAAAATCGGAATGGATTTTTCCCGCTGCCTGAGGCGCTTTGGTTCCCTGTTTGATGGTCCACGCCCTTACTTCCGGCGCCCCCGCCGTGAGATAGGAAATCAGCCCCAGCAAGCGGTAGCTGCTGCGGATAAGGCGGCTTAATCCGCCCTCCTGCAGGCCCAAATCCGAAAGGAACAGCGCTTTTTCCTCACCGGAAAGCTCCGCGATATCCGCTTCCAGTTGCGCGCAAATGGGCAAAACCTCCGCGCCTTCCGCTTCTGCCAGGGCTTTCACCTGCCCCACATAGGCGTTCTTTTCCCCGGCGTCCCCGGCAAAATCTTCTTCGTTCAAATTTGCCGCGTAAATCACCGGCTTTTTGGTCAGCAATGAGACGTCCGAGAGCGCCGCCTCCTCCTCCCGCGTGAGCGAAACGGTTCGCGCGGCCTTTCCCGATTCCAGCGCCGCCATGATTTTTTTGTACGCCTCTAAGGGAGCCTGTAACGCGCGGTCGCCTTTTAATGCTTTTTGGGTGCGTTCGATTTTGCGGGAAAGCACCTCCATATCCGATAAGATAAGCTCCAGGTTGACAATTTCAATATCTCTTACGGGGTCGACTTTTCCCTCCACATGCACGACGTCATCGTTTTCAAAGCACCGAACAACGTGTACAATGGCGTCCACTTCGCGGATGTTGGCGAGAAACTGATTCCCCAGGCCTTCTCCTTTGGATGCGCCTTTCACGAGCCCCGCGATATCCACGAATTCAATGACCGCCGGGGTGATTTTTTGCGGGTGATACAAACCGGCGAGGGCGTCCAGCCGTTTGTCCGGCACCGCGACCACGCCGATATTCGGATCGATTGTGCAAAACGGGTAATTGGCGCTTTGCGCGCCCGCGCCCGTAATGGCGTTGAAGAGGGTGGATTTTCCCACATTCGGCAATCCCACAATGCCCAGTTTCATCGCACATACTCCCCTTAACAGTGGATTTTCGAAAAGCGACCGCCGCAAAGCGTGTTCGGCATTTGCGGCGGTCGGACGATGGAGCTACCGATCCGATTCGAACGGACGACCTGCTCATTACGAGTGAGCTGCTCTACCTGCTGAGCCACGGTAGCCTCTCTTGGCGGCTTTTTTATTATACAAAAGAAGCGTGCTTTCGTCAAGGACTTTTTGCGCCTTCTTCCGCGCAACCTGCTGTTTTTACTTGACAAAGCCTGCGCAAAGCCGTAAAATGAAGTTGGTAAATAAGCGCCGCACAAATGGCGCATAAATCGCATAGATTAATGCGTGGATTCCCATGAATACGGACCCGTCTTTTAAGCGAACTGCGAAGGATAATGTGTTTATGCATCTTTTTCAGGATCGCGAGTATGTGCTGAAACTCTACTATGCCCTGCACCCGGAGACCAAGGAGCAGTTTACGGAGGATATGATTCACATCGTCACGCTCGAGAATGTCATGGTGAACGCCATATACAACGATCTCGGGTTCACGGTGGGTGATCAGCTCGTGGTTCTCGCGGAGGCGCAGTCCACATGGTCGGTGAATATTCTCATTCGCGCTTTGCTGTATCTGGCACAGACCTATCACGATTACATCGGGGAAAAAGAGCTCAATCTCTACGGGAGCAAAAAGCTTGCCATACCAAGGCCGGAGGTCTATGTCATCTATACCGGAAAGAAGAAGCTGGAAAAAGACGTTTATTCGCTTTCGGAAGAGTTTTTCAGCAATCCGCAAGGCAAAGAAAGCGATTTGGATTTGAAGATTCATGTGCTGACGGAGGGCCAGGAAGGCGACATCGTTTACCAATACATCACGTTCACGAAGGTATTTGATGAACAAACGCGCCTGTACGGCAAGACGCTGAAAGCGGTCACCGAGACCATACGGATATGCATAGACAGAAATATCCTAAGAGATTACCTATCCAAACACGAGCAGGAGGTTAAAGACATTATGATTAGCTTATATGACGAAGACCAAATTAAAGCGGCATATGACAAAGATAAAATCGAAGAGGGCATGGCCAGAGGCATGGAAAAAGGTCGTGCGGAAGGATTGACAGAGGGTCAGGCAAGGGGAGAAATGAAAAAAGCGCGGGATACCGCGTACCGTCTTCGCAAAAAGGGCATGGCACTAAACGACATCGCCGATATGGTGGACGTCAGCATACCCACCGTGCAAAAGTGGTTTTCGGAACCAAACGGTGCGCCCGCGAATTAATGGCGGGCGAAATATTACGGTGTACGCCGCCGCGCGGGCGTGCGGCGCGCAAAAAAGGAATGGGGGAGTGAACCCTTGAACAGAGAAAACAGACGGGGGAACCGGTTGGCGGTGCTAACGCCGCTTGCGGCGGTCATGCTTTGCGCGGCGCTGATGCTTTGCGCGTTTGGCGCGGCGGTATCCGCCGAGCCAAACGCCACGGTGACGGTGAGCACGGCGTCGGCGCATCCGGGGGATTCGGTTCAAGTCACGCTGTCTATCAGCGATGTGGGGCCCATAGGCGGTTTGGGCTTTTATCTGCGCTACGACGACAGCGTTTTGGAATGTACCGATGCCGCCGAACAGGGCTTTTTGCCCGAAATGGATATGCACACCGCGAATAAAGAAGTGGTGAACCGTCCCAATGAGATTTGGGTCACCGGCTTAAGCTTAAACGGCGTTTCCGGAAACGGCGTCATCACGGTGGCGACGTTCAAAGTCAAAGAAAACGCGCCGCTGGGTCTTGCCGCCATCGAGTTTACCGAGCGCACGCAGGAGCTTTACGGCCTGACGACCGACGAGGTCTATTCTCTGAATACGGTCAACGGCGGCGTTCAAGTGGTATCCGCCGAAACGCCCGTGGAGAACACCACCGTTCTGCCTCCGCCCGCAACGCAGGCGCCCACGGTCGCGCCCGCGCCCACCGAACCGCCCCGCACGGTTCCGGGCGGCGGCGTGATTGTGAGCGATGCACACGGCAGCGACGTCACCTTCCCGGACGGCTCTCAAGTCACGGTGGCGCCATCTCAAACGCTCCTTCGTCCCGACGGCGCCGTGGAAACGCAGGAAAACGGCGATCCGCTGCTGGTGAACGGCGTCGCGGCGGTGATAAGCAGCGCGCAGGTCAGCCCGGGCGGAACCGTCACGCTCACGCTTTCGCTCACCGATGTTCAGCAATTGGCCGCGCTGGATATCCGCCTTGCGTACGAAAGCGAGGCGATGAAATTCATGGGCGGCGAGTTCACCGGCTTTGTGGCGGAATCCATGAAGACCAACAACATCGTTTCTGGAACCCCGCAAACGGGGGATGAAATCTGGCTCACCGCCGCGAACAGCGACGGCGTCAGCGGCTACGGCGTTATCGCCACGCTGGAATTCCGCGTGTATTCCGACACCCCGCAAGGGCAGTACGCCGTGGGATTTTCCGGCGAATCCCGGCTGGCCACCGGCATGGCCTCCTTGATTCCGTGCGAGAACATCGCCGGAACCGTCACCGTTTCGGGCGATCCGATCCCCGGCTTTACGCGAAGCGGCGGCGGCGGGTTCCCCACCGTGGCGGTAGTGCTGATGGTTATCGGCGCGGTGATTATTGCGGCGGTCGTGGTGGTTATCATTGTGCTGCGCAAAAAGGGCATAATCGGCGGCAAACCGAAGCCCGCCGCTCCCGCGCCCAAATCCTGGGCCAAAGACGTCAGCGGCGAAGACCCGGAAAGCCTGGTGCGCGAACCGGATTCGGCCGAAAGCCCCGAATCCCCGGAACAGGCACAAGCGCCCGGCGATGTCCAAAAAGCCCCCGATCCGCCGGATTTCCCGGTTTCTCCGAAAGATTAACCCGTAAAGGCGCAGCCGGTCTTTGCGCGGTGTCGCCTAAAGGTTTGTGATTCCCGCGCTGTCCGCGCAACACCCGCGCGCGGGGCGGAAAACCCGGCAAAAACGCGTGCCTTTTGCGGGCAAAACGCGGGCCAAGAGATGTGCCTTATTTGTTCATATACTTGTGCCAATCTGCTCTAACCCGGTGCGGGTATGGTAATTTTCCCTTGCGGGTTGTATACTCTGGGTATGTAGGAATCTCATTTCTTTTTTGCCAAATTTATCAATGAAGGGGGAATATGTCATGAAGAAAAGGCTTCTCAGCATCGTCACGGCAGCGGCGCTCGTGTTGACTGTCCTGTGTTCGGTGGTGGGTACGGTCTCCGCCGCCGAGGGCGATCCGGCAGGTGTCAATTTCACCGTGAGCACCGTTCAAAGGCCGGAATTTAAAGCCGGCGAAGAGATTACATTGAATGTAACCATGTCCGGTGCGGCGCAAGTGGCGGCGCTTCAGGTTAAATTGAGCTATGATCCGGAATTCCTGAAAGCGAAAACAGGCGCCCCGCAAGGTGCGCTGGCTCATATGGATGAAGGGTTTAAATTGGTAAATCCCAGCCCCGTAGATGCGCCGAATGAAGTGTGGATTACCGGTATGTCGCTGGAAAATCAGGCTGCTGTCGATGGTGCAGCTATTGCAACGGTGACTTTCGAGGTAATTAAGGATATCACGGCCGATTCCGCGGTTTCGGTTTCTTATGCCAAAGTGTGTACCATCGGTGAGAATGAGGACGGTACCTCGGTTGTCGTGAATGCGCTCCCCGACGGTGAGTGGGTTCCCGGTGGTTTAAAGATTGGCGAAGAGGTGGCCAATCCCGGTGATGCCAACGGAGATGGGAAAGTAAATATTTTTGATGTAATTTGGATTCAAAGATATCTTGCTCGAGACCCGGAAGTAACGCTCAGTCAAGCTGATGCCAACGGAGATGAAAAGGTAAATATTTTCGATGTAATCTGGATTCAGAGATTTCTTGCCAGAGATCCCGATGTACAGCTTGGTTAAAGTTACAGGTGATATGTATTCTTTAGTTACATATTTTTAAGGAGGATATATACATGAATCGACTGATAAAAAGTCGTCGTCTCCTTGCTGTTTTAATGGCAGTGGCGTTGTTGGTGAGTGTTGTATCTGTCGCCATTAGTGCATCTGCGGATGATGCGTATGTAATTACAGCAGACAGTGTAACCATTGACCCAGGAGCAACACAGGATGTTTCAGTAAGGATTACCGGAAATCAGGGCTTAGCGGGTTATGTTTTAAGCGTAAAATATGATACAACTGTTTTTGAACCTGCTCCTACAGATGAAGTTGCAATGGAAGATTTCTTTGTTCCTGGTTCATTAGATTTTGGTAGTCCCATTGCAAAGGCTGAGGAACTAGATCCTGATTATTCGACATTTAATGTAGCAGCAGGAACAAACAAAAATATTACCGATGATGGTGTACTTTTTACCTTTAAACTTACTGCGAAAGAAGATGCCCGTCCCGGAGAATATCCCATTCAAATTATTGTTGGAGAAGAAGCTCTTTCTGACAAAGATGGAAATTATATTAATCCGACTATCGTCAATGGTACCGCCACTGTTACCGGTGTAGATCCTCTCAAGCAAGTCATCACCTTCTCGGTGGGTAACAGTGAATGGAACGATCCGGTTAAAGCGGGCGATCAACTTACGGTTCCGTTGTACATCAGTGACTCGGTGGAACTCGGCGCGTTTGATGTGAAGCTGAAGTACGATAATTCTCTCATTTCCATTGATCCGGCTGTCAGCGACTTTGTCACCGAGAATTTCGACATTTCTAACGCGCTGGCGGATGAAGAAATTGCGGAACCGCAAACGGAAGGAATGGGCGAGATTTGGATTTCCGCTCAGAATACGTCGGATAAGACGGTTGATACGGATTATGGCCAAGAGATTGCTACGCTCACCGTAACCGCGAATCAGGATATGGAATTTGGCACGAGCATTGCCATTGAGTTCATCTCCGCGAAAGCCGCGGGCCCGGGTGCGGACGCAACCGGTTATGTGTATGAGGTTGCAATGGAAAACGGCTCTGTCGCGGTTGTGGAAGAGACGAATACTCAGCCTTCCGAAGAGCCCACCGGCCCGTCCGGCAGCGAACCCACGGAAACCACACCTTCCGATAACGGCACCACACCTTCCGGCAGCGACACCAATCCTTCCGGAACACCCACCGGTTCGAATGCGCCCGGCGGAGACGCCCCGCAGACCGGCGTGGAAGATAACGCGCTGCTCTTCGCGATTATCGGCTTGCTTGCGGCCGTGACGGTTGGCGTAACGGCGTTTGCGGCAAAGAAATCCCGCAGATAAGCGCAAAGCTTTAAACACCAATAAGGTTTAGCAAATCGGCATGAATCGGCAATAAAATTTGTTTGCTATCGATTTCGATTGGCTATACCCCCCTGAAAAACCCCGCCGAATGTTTTCGGCGGGGTTTTTCCCATCCCTTTATTTCTTAGTGATACGCGCTCACGCCATAGCCGCGCCAAAATGACGCCGCGCTGCACTGAAAAAGCGCTTCACGGGCGTCATTTCACGGCCATAATCTTTCTATTTACCCATTTTGCCCATGAGGCTGCCGGCACCCGGCAACCCGCTCAGTTTATAAAGCCGCTTTTGCCGCAACCCCTTTTGCCCATGTTTGCCCGTACGCATAATTAAGCCTTCCTGCCCACTGCCCCGCAGGGCGAAAGCCTTGCCGCGCAAAAGAATCCGCCCCGCGCAAAATTTTCGCGGGGCGGGCTTTGCGGCTGTGTGAGGGGGGCTTTTTGCTTTGCCTTGTTTTAATCTTGCTTTACGGTGTACCCTTCCTTTTCCACTGCGGCGGCAAGAGCGGCGTCTTCTACCGGTGCGCTTAAAGTGAGCAAGGCTTTGCCCTTTTTGTGGCTGACTTTTGCTTTTTGCACGCCCGGGATTTGCTCCAGCGCGGCCTTTACCCGGTTCTCGCAATGCTCGCACATCATGCCCTCAATCTTCAATGTTTTCTCCATCGGTTTTTCCTCCTTTCTTTCGGATTCGTTCATTGGCGCGGCTTTTGGGAGTTCAATTGTTTTCTTGGGCTCTTTTGATTCCTTGGGCTTTTTGGGTGCCTTTGGGTCGAGCTTTACGGCGTTTAAGCGCAAAGCGTTCAGGCACACGCTCACGCTCGAAAGGCTCATCGCTGCGGCCGCGAACATCGGGTTCAGCGTGAGCCCGAAGGGGATAAGCACGCCCGCCGCGAGCGGAATGCCGATAATGTTGTAAATAAACGCCCAAAAGAGGTTTTCGTGGATATTGCGCAAGGCGGCCCGGCTCAATCGCACGGCGCGGACGACATCGGTCATCCGGCTTTTGGTGAGCACCACGTCCGCGGCGTCTATCGCGATATCCGTTCCCGCGCCGATGGCGACACCCACGGATGCGGCGGTGAGTGCCGGCGCGTCGTTTACGCCGTCGCCCACCATCATCACGTCCCCGCGCTGCGTCAACGCGCGAACCGCCTCTTCTTTGCCCAGCGGCAATACCCCGGCGATTATCTCGCGTATCCCGGCGCGCTCCCCGATGGCGCGCGCGGTGCGCTCGTTATCCCCCGTGAGCATCACCGGTGTAATGCCCATGGCTTTTAATTGCGTTATGGCTTCCCGGCTCTCCGCTTTCAGCGTGTCCGCAACGGCGATAATTCCGAGCAGCCGCCCCGATTCGGCGAACAAAAGCGGCGTTTTCCCCTCTTGCGAAAGCGCGAGTATGCGCTGCTCCGTTTCTTCGTCAATTTTGGCAACCGTGCGGATATACGCTTCGCTGCCCCCGAAAAGTTCCCCTGAGCAAAGCCCTTTTCCGGGCACCGCCTGCACGTTCGGGAGATTTTCGGGGGTAATCCCAAGCTCTTTTGCGCGGCTCAGCACCGCGCGGCTCAAGGGGTGTTCGCTTTTTTGTTCCAGCGCGGCGGCCGCGGCAAGCAGCCGGCTTTCGCTCACGCCGGGCGCGGGGCACAGATCCGTCACTTTCGGGACGCCTTCGGTTACGGTTCCGGTTTTATCCAAAGCGGCGATTTTCGTTTTCCCCGTTTGCTCCAGTGCCGCCGCGGTCTTAAAGAGTATGCCGTTTTTGGCGCCGACGCCGCTTGCCGCCATGATGGCCACAGGGGTCGCCAGCCCCAGCGCGCACGGGCAGCTGATAACCAGCACCGAAATGGCGCGCGCCAGCGCAAACCCGGCGCCCCGCCCCGCGATGAGCCACCCCGCAAGCGTGATGAGCGCGATGAGCATCACCGCCGGGACAAATACCCCTGCGATTTTATCCGCCGCTTTCGCCACCGGCGCTTTGGTGGCGGCGGCGTCGTTGACCATGCGGATGATTTGCGAGAGCGTGGTGTCTTCCCCCACTTTAGTCGCCCGGCACAGCAGGTACCCGGTTTGGTTCACGGTGGCGGCGCTCACCGGATCACCCGCCTGTTTTTCCGCCGGGATGCTCTCCCCCGTAAGGGCGGATTCGTCCACGGCGCTGAACCCTTCCGCCACAACGCCGTCCGCCGGGATGCGCTCGCCCGGGCGCACCGCGAACAAATCTCCCGGCAAAAGTTCATCCGCCGCAACGGTGATTTCCCCGTCTTCCGTCACTTTCACCGCCGTTTTCGGCGAAAGGGAGACAAGCCCCTTTAACGCACTTGTGGTGCGGCCTTTGCATCGCGCTTCCAGCAGCTTGCCCACCGTGATGAGCGTTAAAATGGTGCCCGCCGATTCAAAGTACAGTTCGTGCAAATAATGCATCGCGTTTTCGGCGGAGCCCGTCATCATAAACAGGGCATACACGCTGTACCCGTACGCCGCCGCCGAACCCAAAGCCACCAAAGTATCCATATTCGGCGCGCGGTGCCACAGCGCGGAAAACCCGCTGATAAAAAACCGCTGGTTGATGATGATTATGGCGGTGGTCAGCAAAAGCTGGCATAAACCCATGGCAAGCGGATTTTGCTCCAGTACGGCGGGCAGCGGCATTCCGAGCATATGCCCCATCGAAAGCAGCATCAGCGCCGCCCAGAAGACGAGCGAGGCGATAAGCCGTCGCAGTAATTTTGGCGTTTCTTTGTCGGCAAACGGGTCTTCTTTTGCGTCCGCGCCCGGCTTATCCCGCAAAGAGGCGCCGTACCCCGCCGCCTCCACCGCGGCAATTACGCTTTGCGGCGACGCCGTGCCCTCCACGCCCATGCTGTTCGTCAGCAAATTCACCGCGCACGAGCTGACTCCTTTCACCGCACCCACCGCTTTCTCGATTCGCGCGGCGCAGGCGGCGCAGCTCATGCCCGTGACGATATAAGCCGTCATTGGCCGTTTCCCCCTCTTATGGCTTTCCTTATGCGCTTTTGATTTTATAATTGAGCTGTTTTTGAAGATAATCCGGCGCGTTTTGGGTTTTATTTCATCATTTGCCGGATAACGTCGATGAGTTCCTCCACCGTTTCGTCTTTGCCCGCCAAAATATCCCGCCGCACACAGGTGCGGATGTGGTTTGCGAGCAATTCGCGGTTAAAAGCGGCCAGCGCCGCGCTTGCGGCGGATACCTGAATGAGGATATCCGTGCAATACACGTCTTTTTCCACCATGCCGCGAATCCCGCGAATCTGCCCCTCCACGCGGGATAACCGGTTCAAAAGCGCCTCTTTTTCCGGCTCTTCGCGCCGCTTGGTCTTCGGCTCGCAGCAGCCCATACGCTCACCCCCTGTTTTCATTATATACCCCGAGGGGGTATCTGTCAAACGGTTTTCGCAAAATTTTTTTTATCTTCCCCAAAATTTAAAATTCGAAAATTTAAAATTCCAAAATTTAAAATTTCCCGGTCCGGGCAAAAAATCCCCCGCATCCATGGCAGGGCGGGGGAAATGATAAGGCTTTATATATTCTATATAAATATCCGGTATTTGGCGTGTGGTGTTGCCTAAAGATTTTATCCGCGCGATTTTTTTGCGACGGCTTCCCGGGCTTTTTGGGCGATGTTTTCGGCGCACAGTCCGAACGCTTGCAGCAGTTCTTTGGCGGGGCCGGATTTGCCGAAGCAGTCGTTTACGCCCACGCGAAGCACGGGGACGGGAACCGTTTCGCACACGGTTTCCGCCACCGCGCCGCCCAGCCCGCCGATAATGCTGTGTTCTTCTGCGGTGACGATGGCGCCCGTCTCTTTCGCTGCGGCGAGCACTTCTTCCTTATCCAGCGGCTTTACGGTGGACATATCCACCACCCGCGCCGAAATTCCGTCCGCTTTTAAGCTTTCGGCGGCGGCCAGCGCCTCCCGAACCAAAAGCCCGGTCGCGATAATTGTCACGTCGCGCCCTTGGGTAAGGCGAAAGGCCTTTCCGATGGCGAACGGCTCATCCCCCGCGAAGACGGGTTCCACCGCAAGCCGCCCGAACCGCAAATACACCGGCCCGTCCCATTGCGCGGCGGCGAAAACCGCCTGTTTGGCTTCGTAATAATCGGCGGGGTTCAAAATCACCATGCCCGGGATGGTGCGCATCAGCGCGATATCCTCACAGCATTGGTGGGTCGCGCCGTCCTCTCCCACCGAAACGCCGGCGTGTGTCGCGCCGATTTTCACGTTGAGGTGCGGGTACCCGATGGAATTGCGCACCTGCTCAAAGGCGCGTCCGGCGGCAAACATCGCGAAAGAGGAGGCAAATACCAATTTGCCGCACGCGGCCAAACCCGCCGCCACGCTCATCATATTGCTCTCTGCTATGCCCGCGTCAAAAAAGCGTTCGGGGTACGCGTTTTTAAAGATTGCCGTCTGGGTGGCGGCGGCCAGATCCGCGTCCAGCACCACCAAATCTTCCCGCGTTTTCGCAAGTTCCGTCAGCGCCTGCCCGTATCCTTCCCGGGTGGCCGCCGTTTTGTTTTCCGCCATCGCTCACGCCTCCTTTTCCCACCGGGCAATTTCCGCATTCAACTGCGCCTGCGCGGCCTCGAACTGTTCCCGGTTCGGCGCGACGCCGTGCCATTCGGCCCGGTTTTCCATAAAGGATACGCCCTTGCCCTTTACCGTTTTCATCACCGCGGCAAAGGGCTTTTCGCTCTTTTCGGCGGCGTGGAACGCGCTCTCTAACTGCGCGAAATCGTGGCCGTCAATTTCGACGGTTTCAAAGCCGAATGCCTGAAATTTTTCCGCAATGGGGTAAGGGGAATTGACTTCTTCCAATTTGCCGTCAATCTGCAAGCCGTTGTTGTCGATAAGGACGCATAAGTTGTTCAGCCGCTTGTGGGCGGCGAACATCGCCGCTTCCCAAACCTGCCCTTCTTCCAGTTCCCCGTCTCCGAGGAGCGTGTACACGCGGTACCCGGCGCCGTTGAGCTTTCCGGCGAGCGCCATGCCCGCGGCGGCGGAAAATCCCTGCCCCAGCGAGCCGGTGGACATATCCACCCCGGGGACGGTCTTCATATCCGGGTGCCCTTGAAGCAGCGCCCCCGTGTGGCGAAGCGAGCGAAGCTCCTCGGTGGGGAAATACCCGCGAAGCGCGAGCGCCGCGTAATACGCGGGCGCCGCGTGCCCTTTGGAGAGCACGAACCGGTCCCGATTGGGATCGTCCGGGTGCCGGGGATCGATGCGCATTTGCTCAAAATAGAGGGCACAAAGCGCGTCCGCCGCCGAGAGCGAACCGCCCGGGTGCCCGCTTTTGGCGCAACAGGTTCCCTCCAGCGCAAGCAGACGTATGCGCGCGGCAAGGATGTGCAGGCGTTTATTTCGGCAATTGTCCAAACAAAATCTCCGCCCTTTCGCTAAATTTTTCGAATCCACTCGTCTATCCGCGTACCCGTGCAAAGCGGCGCAATGCGCCGCCCGGGTGTTCGGAAACCGGTTCCCCGGCAAAAAGTAGTATATCATAATTTTGCCCAAAAGAAAAGCAATCCGCCGAAAATTCCCGAATTTCGGCATACCCGCGCGCATTTTTCGCAAAAATTCGCAAAAAAAGCGCTTTTCACACCCGATTTTGCAGGAAAAGAAAAAACAACTTGCAAAAATTCCCGTTTTGCGGTACAATGCTCCGCGGTTTGGAAAGTCAATATCGGAAAATATATAATTAATTGTATAATTAAGTGTATAATTAAGCGGCAGCCGGTTTTTGCGCCGTGTTGTCGTAGGAAAAAAGTGTGTTTAAATAAGCGGCAGCCGGCACGCACGCGGCGCTGCCGCAGAATAAAGGATGGAATCGGCCGATGGAAAGTTATTGTCATCGTTCAAAATCGTTTTGGGAAGCGCGCAGAAAAGAGCTTCTCGCGCAATACGAGGCGTATTGCCAAAAGGGGTTATCTTTGGATATGTCGCGGGGAAAGCCGTGCGCGCAGCAGCTCGATTTAACCTTGGAGATGCTGGAATGTGTGAACGCGCGGGACGGTTACCGCGCGGCGGACGGAACGGATACCCGCAATTACGGCATGCCCGACGGCATCCCCGAGGCAAGGCGGATGTTTGCGGATTTGCTGGACGTGCCGCCCGAACGGGTGATTGTGGGGGGCAATTCCAGCCTGAATATGATGTTCGATTACATCGGCTCCGCCTACGCCAAAGGCGTTTGCGGCGGTATCCCTTGGAGCAGGCAGGGGAACGTGCGGTTTTTGTGCCCGGTTCCGGGGTACGACCGCCATTTTTCCGTGACGGAGTATTTCGGCATCCGCATGACGCCGGTACCCATGACGCCGGAAGGCCCGGATATGGATGCGGTAGAGCGCGAAATTCGTGATCCGCTCGTAAAAGGCATTTGGTGCGTGCCGATGTATTCCAACCCGGAAGGCATCACCTACAGCGACGAAACGGTTCGCCGCTTTGCGGCGCTGAACCCGGCCGCGGAGGATTTCCGCGTGATGTGGGACAACGCCTACTGCGTCCATCACCTCACGGATACGCCGGACACATTGTTAAATATTTTTCGCGAGGCCGAAAAAACGGGAAAAGAGGATTTGTTCATAGAATTTGCCTCCACTTCCAAGATTAGTTTTCCCGGATCCGGGCTTGCCGCGCTTACGGCCTCCCCGCGCAATCTGGAGGATATCCGAAAACGCATCGCGGTGCAGACCATCGGGCCGGATAAGTTGAATATGCTGCGGCACGTTCGCTTTTTCGGGGACGCGAACGGCATTCGCAATCATATGAAGCGTCACGCCGCCATCTTGGCGCCGCGCTTTGCGCTGGTGCTGGATACGCTTTCACAAAAGCTGGGTGGCAAGGGCATCGCTTCGTGGCGCCGCCCCAACGGCGGGTATTTTATCAGCGTGAATCTCTACCCGGGCACCGCCAAAAAGACGGCCGCTTTGCTGCGGCGGGCGGGCGTCGTGATTACGGATGCGGGCGCCACGTTCCCTTACGGGCACGATCCCGCCGACAGCAACCTGCGCTTGGCGCCCACCTTCCCGCCCATGCAGGAACTTGCGCTGGGAATGGAACTGTTTTGCCTGTGCGCGGAACTGGCGGCGTTGGAAAAATGGATTGAGGAGAGTGAAGCCGCAAGCAGGGCCGTTTAAATTGCCGCAAAAAAGCGCCATAACCGGCTTGTGCCGGATTTTTGAAAAAACGCCGGTGAGGCAATTGACATCTCCGGCGTTTCCCTGTATAATAGAGCAGTTAAGGCAACACCGCATAAAGATTGTCGTTCATATACGGGAGCGGATTTTTCGTCAGATGAAACAAAAACCGCAGGGAATACTTTGTGTATTGCCGAGGATTTTTGTAATATATGTCGGAAAAGACGCCCGGTCATTGAGCGACAAAGGCGGTAGCCGGTCTTTGTGCGGTGTTGCCTTATGTTTTGCGCGAATAAGCCTTGTGCAAACTTTTTTTCTCACATTACAGTGTACGGTTGGAGGGCATGCCGATGAAGAGAACACCGAAATGGGTCTTTTTCGTTGTGGCGCTGTTTATTGTTGCCCTGACGGTCACCTCGGTTTTCGGCGTATATAAGCAATACGGAGACCGGCGCGACACCATCATACGGGGCGCTGCGGATATTCGTTTCGGCATCGATATTCGCGGCGGCGTGGACGTCACCTTTGGTCCGGAAGATGAAAACATCAACGCCGACGAGGATCAGGTGAACGCGATTAAGGCCATCATTGAACAGCGGCTGGTCGGGCAGAATATCACCGATTACGAGTGCTACGCGGACGTGAACAATCAGCAGGTGATTGTCCGGTTCCCGTGGCAGAGCGACGAAGCGGATTACGACGCCTCAAAGGCGATTGAGGAATTGGGCCAGACAGCGGAATTGGCCTTTTATATCGGCACCGAAAAAACCGGCGAACCGGTTTTAACGGGTGACGGCGTTTCCAAGGCGGAAGCCGTTTGGCAAACAGACGATTCCGGCCAGAGCGAGCCGGTGGTTCGCCTTACGCTTCAAGGAGACGCGGTACAGGCGTTTGCCGACGCCACCCAGCAGCAGCTTGCCACCAACGGGCAGATTTCCATCTGGCTGGACGAAACCATGATCAGCGCCCCGCAGGTTCAGGCGCACATCACCGACGGTGTGGCGGTGATTTCCGGCGGCACGCTGGGGACGTTTACCGATGCGCAGCAATTGGCGAACAACATCAACGCCGGCGCGCTGCCCTTCGCGATTAAGGCGACTTCCTTCGCCACCCTTTCGCCGACATTGGGCGAACAGGCGCTCAATGTGATGGTGATTGCCGGGATTATCGCGTTTGTGCTGGTTGCCGTCTATGTGATTCTGTGGTACCGCCTGCCCGGCGTGGTGGCGGTGATTGCCCTGATGGGGCAGGTTTCGGGTTCTTTGGCGGCCATTTCCGGTTATTTCGGCGTGTTCGACAGCTTCACCCTCACCTTGCCCGGCATCGCGGGCATTATCCTCTCCATCGGCATCGGCGTAGACGCCAACGTGATTACGGCGGAGCGCGTCCGCGAGGAAATCCGCCGCGGGAAGACCATCGACGGCGCCATTCGCGCCGGCTCGAAGAATTCCTTCTGGGCGATTTTCGACGGCAACATCACGGTGCTTATTGTGGCCGTGGTGCTCATGGGTGTGTTCGGCCCGCCCTCCAGCTTCTGGGCGACGGTGCTTTCCTGGGCGCTGTTTATGTTCCCGGCCTCCACAACCGGCATGGTATATTCGTTCGGGTATACCCTGTTCGTCGGCGTGGTGCTGAACTTTGTGATGGGTATTGCGCTCTCCCGTTTGATGCTCCGCTCCGTTTCGCGGTTTAAGATTTTCCGCAATCCGTGGCTGTATGGAGGTGAGCGCAAATGATTAACAATGTTTCCATCGATTTTATCAAGTCGCGCAAAATTTGCTTGATTATCAGCATTTGCATTATGGCGGTTGGGCTTTTGGTCAATCTGATTTTCGGCGTGGAGATGGACGTCGCGTTTAAGGGCGGCACCGTGCTGAAATTCAGTTACACCGGTCAGATCGATACGGCGGCCGCCAACACCTTCTTTACGCAGCAATTGGGTTCCAACGCCACCACGGAGCTTTCCAACAACGGCAGCGTTCAGCTGCTGAATGTGTACAGCACGCAGGAAGTCACTTTGGATCAGCAGCAGGCAACGGAAGAAGCCGCTGCCAAGCAATACGCGGACAATCAGCTCTCTTTGGTGGATGCGAACTCCTTAAGCCCCACGGTAGGGTCGCTGTTCTTTGTCAAATGTCTGGTCGCCACCGGGCTTGCTTCCTTGTTTTTGATTGTCTACGTGGCGCTTCGGTTCCGCAAGATAGGCGGTCTCTCCGCCGCGATTGCCGCCATTGCCGCCTTGATTCACGATTTGCTGATTGTGTATTTCTCGTTTGTGATTTTCCGCATTCCGCTCAACGACAACTTTGTTGCGGTGATGCTCACCATCTTGGGGTATTCGCTCAACGACACCATCGTCATTTACGACAGAATCCGTGAAAACCGCCGCCATATGGGCGAAAAAGCGGATATCGATGAAGTGGTCAACCTCAGCCTGCGGCAGTCGTTCCGCCGCACACTGAACACCAGCATCACCACGTGTATTGTGGTGCTGACCATCGTGGTGGTCGCCGTCACGCAAAATATCGAATCCATCATCAGCTTTTCGGTTCCGTTGCTTTTCGGCGTGATTTCCGGATTTTACAGCTCCACGTTTCTGTGCTCCCCGCTGTGGGCGGCATGGGTCAAGCACCGCCAGACAAAAGCCAAAACCAGGGCTCCGCGCAAAGCCAAGGCGTAAATTCGTTTTTCACTCGGTTTTGCGGTCTGTTTGCGCTTTTCGGCAAAATCGTGTTTCGCCGGGCCGAAATGCGAATTTGGAAGGTTCGGCCGGGTTTCAAAATGGCGAATGTTCGGGGTACCGGGTTTCCGGTACCCCGTTTTCATGCCCGGAAAACGCCGCGTTCGGGCGGGCGTTTGGCCGCAGAATTTTCTCAAATTTCTTAAAAAGGTTGAAAGCGCGGGAAATTTCGTTTATAATAAAGACGGTGAAAAAGGAGCGACACGGAATGTTGCAATTTGAGGAGCTCAAGCAGCGGCTTGCGGGCAGCGAGCCGGAATTAAACGATCTTGCTAATGCCGTCGGGGTAAGCCAAATGCAGCGCGAACTGGACGAATTGGAAGCCGCGTGCGCGTCGGACGGTTTTTGGGACGATATGGAACACGCGCAGGAAGTTACGCGCCGGGCGGCGATACTTCGCAGTAAACTGGACGGGTACCGCAAATTGCGCGAAAGATTCTCCGACACGCTGACCCTTATCGAAATGGCAAACGAAGAGGGCGATCTCTCGCTTTTGGAAGAATGCGAAACCGATGTGCGGGAGGTGCAGGAGGAAATCGAGCGGATGCGCCTTTCTACTCTGTTGACCGGCGAATACGACAGCCACAATGTGATTATGACGTTTCACGCGGGCGCGGGCGGCACCGAAGCGCAGGATTGGGCGGAGATGCTCTACCGCATGTACACCCGGTGGGTGGAAAATAACGGGTATAAATACCAAATTCTCGATTATCTGGAAGGGGACGAAGCGGGCGTTAAGAGCGCGTCTATTTTAATTGAGGGCGAAAACGCCTACGGTTATTTAAAGGGCGAGGCCGGTGTGCACCGTTTGGTGCGTATTTCCCCGTTTGATGCGTCCGGAAGGCGGCACACCTCTTTTTCCGCCGTGGAAGTGATTCCCGAGATAGATGACAGCGTGGAAGTGGAAATCCGCCCGGAAGATATCAAGATGGATGTGTTTCGCAGCAGCGGCGCGGGCGGCCAGCATATCAACAAAACATCCTCTGCCGTCCGCCTGACGCACATTCCCACCGGAATCGTCGTCGCCTGCCAGACAGAGCGCAGCCAGTTCCAGAACCGCGATACCGCCATGAAGATGCTGCGCTCCAAATTGGTGGAAATTAAAGAGCGGGAGCATTTGGAAAGAATAGACGACATCAAGGGCAATCAGTCTCAAATCGCGTGGGGCAGCCAGATTCGTTCCTATATCTTTATGCCGTATACGCTGGTGAAAGATCATCGCACCGGTTACGAAAGCGGCAACATTTCCGCCGTGATGAACGGGGATTTGGACGGGTTTATCAATGCGTACCTCAAGGCGGCGGCCAACGGTACGCTTTCCTCGGGTGAGCCGTCGTGAGCCGGCGAAAGCGCTTGATTTTCATACATATCGGCGCCGCCGTCGCCGCGGTTGCGATATTTTTGTTCTGGCGCTGCCCGATTAAATGGATTACGGGCTTTTCTTGCCCCGGGTGCGGGGTCAGCCGGGCATGGAGCGCGTTATTGCACGGCGATTTTGCCGCCGCGTTCGCTTATCATCCCCTTTTCCTGCCGGCGCCGCTGCTCATTTTAATTCCCGTTCACATGCGCCCGCTTTCCAAAGTGATTTCTCCCAAAATTCTTAACGCCCTTACGGTGGCGCTCCCGGTTCTTTATATTCTGGTATATATTGTCCGCCTGATTTGGCGCGATCCGGTGATTATGCCGGATTTCGCCCATTCGCTGATAGGCCGGATAATCCATGCATTTTAAGGAGGGGTTCTTTTATGAAATGTCCTTATTGCGGATCGGAAATTCCTCAAGGCGCGGGCGTATGCCCCGCCTGCGGCGCCGCGCTGCCTGTTTCCGGTCAGCCGGCGCCCCATGCGCAGGAACCTGCGCGTCAGACACCGCCCCCGTCCCCGTCCCCGTATGCTTCTTCGCAGCAAGCGCCGCCGCCCCGGTGGCAGCAGCCCGGGCAGACGCCGCCCCCGCCGTATACCGCTCCGCAGCAGGCGCCTCCGCCCCAGTGGCAGCAGTCCGGGCAAACGCCGCCCCCGCCCCCGTATGCTTCTTCGCAGCAAACGCCGCCGCCCCAGTGGCAGCAGCCCCCCGAAGAGATTCTTTCGGTGGGCAAATGGGTGGCGATTGCCCTGCTGCTCACTTTCGGCGGTTCGCTGACTTGCGGCATTTTGCCCATTGTTTTGCTGTTGATTTGGGCGTTCGGCAATACCCGGTCCCAAAACCTGAAAAACTTTTCCCGCGCCATGCTGATTATCACGCTGGTCATTGTGGTGCTTGTTGTGGTTATTCTGCTGGTGTTTATCGCGCTGGGTATGTCGGTTGCCGACATCTTTGCTCATTCGCCCGGGTATTACGATTTTTACAATATGTACAGTTTATAACCTTTTTGCCCCAAAACCCAAACGGGTTTCGGGGCAAAATTTTGGGTACGGAGCGAAAGGAGTGCCATTCGCGGAAAGGACGGCAAAAAGAGGTTGCCATTGCGGGGGGATTTTGGTATACTGTCCTGCGCAAACGGAGCAGCCGGAAAGGCAGCCGGGTTTTTGACGCGGGTTCGGATTCGCCGGTGCATTGTTACGGGAAACCGCTGCCTTTAGTGCTTCGGTGTTTGCCGCAAAAGGGTGAGAAAAGCTTGGAATACCGGAAAAATCAGATCCTGCCGCTTACCGTTACCGGCTCGGTGAACAGCGGAAGCGGCGTGGGGCATACGCCGGACGGATTGACGGTGTTTGTGCCGTTTACCGCGGTGGGGGATGAGATAGAATGCCGCCTGCTGAAAGTCCAAAAGCGGTACGCTTTCGGCAAAGCGGAGCGTCTGCTCGTGCCTTCTCCCGACCGGATTCCCGATCCCGGCTGCCCGGTGTACGGCAAATGCGGCGGGTGTGCCTGGCGACATATCGGGTATGAGGCGGAATGCCGGTACAAACAGCGTCAGGTTGCGGACGCGTTCGGGCGGATAGGTGGAATTACGGCGAAGGTTCAGCCAACGGTTGGGGGCGAGCCGTCGCGGTACCGCAACAAAGCGCAGTTCCCTGTGCGGGGAAAAGCGGGGGATCCGCACATCGGCTTTTACGCTCCGCGTTCCCACCGTTTGGTGGAAATTGAAGATTGCCCTTTGCAGCCGGAAGCATTTGCCGGGATTCAGCGGGCGGTAAAAATGTGGATGCGGCAAACCGGCGCTCCGCCGTACGATGAAACGGCCAAAACGGGTTTGGTGCGGCACCTGTATCTTCGTTTTGCGGAAGAGACGGGAGAAATCATGCTTTGTCTGGTGTGCACCGGCGGGAATTTGCCGGATGTTCCGCTGTTGCTGGATTTGGCAAAGCAGGCTGCGCCGAAGCTTTCCGTTTGCGTCAATATCAATCGGCGGGACACCAATGTGATTCTGGGGGATTCCACGTTTCCGCTGTACGGCGAGCCCGCCGTCACCGATCGCTTTTGCGGGCTGACGGTTCGTTTGAGCGTGCATTCGTTTTATCAGGTCAACCGTAGGCAGGCGATGCGGCTGATGGATCTCGCGGCGCGCGCGGCGCGGCCGCAAAGCGGGGATGTATTGCTCGATCTGTATTGCGGGACTGGAACCATAGGGCTTTCTATGGCGCGAAAAGTTCGGGAAGTTATCGGGGTGGAGACCGTTTCTCAGGCTGTGGAGGACGCGCGCCGAAACGCCCGCGAAAACGGAATCACCAATGCGCGCTTTTTGTGCGCCGACGCCGCCGGCGCCGCGCGGGAACTGGCTTCACAGTGTGTGCGCCCCGATATTGCGGTGATTGACCCGCCGCGCAAAGGCTGCGACCCGCAGCTGATTGAAACCGTTTGCGAAATGAGCCCTTCCCGCGTGGTATACATTTCCTGCGATCCGGCGACATTGGCCAGAGACTGCTCCCGGTTTGCCGCTCACGGGTATACGCCGGGCGAGGTGATTCCCGTGGATTTGTTCCCCCGTACGCGCCATGTGGAGACGGTGGTTTTGATGTCACGGGTCAGGGAGCCGCTTTACGAAAAGATATAATATCAAAAAAATATATTGATACGCCATCTCCTCTGAAAATCGAAGAGATAGAAGAAAGAATGGAAAGGCGGGGATCACGTCAGAATCCCAGACAAAGGCCCAAATGAAGTATGACGCAGAGTATACGGTAAGGATTTCGCTAAAACTCAATCTCAGGACAGACAAGATGTCATACAGTGGCTATGGGAACAAAGCTCGAAACAGGGGGCGATCAAAGAGCTGATCCGACAATAGTCCGGCGTGCCGATGCGGGGAGATGAGCCCGTTACCCAAATATTTAAAAATGACCTTTTTACTTGGCGTGGATGGAATAATCCACACTGCGAAAATGCACTGATTGATTTGAAAAAAAGTTCACGCTCAAAAGGGGAATTTTGACGATTTTTTGAGGAAACGGTTTTGGTTTCATCTGATGAAAAATCCGTTCCTGCATCTGAACGACAATCTTTGTGCGGTGTTGCCTTAACATAAAACAAACATCTATTAGGATAAATTTTAGACACATAGAAATCAATCAGAGTGCATATTTTCAATCGAAACCACCGTCGTTATGATCGGGCTGAAATCATACAGGGTCATCCGGCTGATGAGTTCATACCGAGAGGTTCCAATATGGAAAAGATTTACGATAAATGTTGTGGTATCGATGTGCACAAGGAAGGATGCGCTGAAGCGCGCCTTCAATTATTGGTTTTGAAAGATCTTGAGCCTTCCGTTTTATGGGCGGCATTCTTATTACGGGTCTATCCGACCCATAATAAAGAAACTCCCCATCACCGGAAAAATCCAGCGACAGGGAGTTTTTTAGGTAAGGATTGGCTTTTGATTTTGCTCAGGCAAGCTGATACGCCGCTTTGAAAGCTTCGTGAATGGCATCAGGGATTCTGCGGCCCCCCTTTTGCGCGTCACCGGCCGTAAAGACCTTGTAATCCCCTTTCAGCTGTTCTTCCAAGGGATTAGAGGAACGTACCCCCAGGGCCAAAATGACGGCGTCACAAGGTTCTTCGACCTGATACCCCGCGTTATCTTCCAGCAGGATACTGTTTTCGCGAATTTCCAGAAGCTTATTGCCTGGCATGGTTCGCACTCCAAGTTTCGCAAGGGCTGCGGTGGCATCCATGATCATCAGCGGGAAACCCACCGCTCCCATGGCGTCCACCATTTCCACCTCGAACACCTCGTTGCCGGCTGCCTGGAGGTACTCGGCGGTTTCCATACCGGTCAGCCCTCCGCCGATCACGGCGATCGTTTTTTCAGAAAATTGTACTTTTCCGGTCAGTATATCCTCGGGCACATAGACGTTGCTGCCGCTGATTCCCGGGATGCTCCCGGGAAGAACCGGCTCGGAACCCGTGGTCAAAAACACGGCATAAGGATTTAAGGCGCTGATTTCCTCCGCCGTAGCTGCGGTATTCAGGCGGATTTCCACCTTGAGATCTTTCAAACGTTTTTCGGCATAGCGGATAAAATTTCCCATTTTCGACCGGTGAGGCGGCAGTGAAGCCAAGTACATCTGGCCTCCGATACGGTCCCGTTTTTCAAACAGGATGACTTTAAATTCCCGCTCTGCAAGTACTATGGCCGCCTCAAGTCCGGCAGGACCGGCGCCCACCACCACCGCGGTGCGTCCCGCTCCGTCCTTTTTCGGCTCCTCATACACGGTCTCCTCGCCCATGTATGGGTTGACGGAACAGAAAGCATGGGATCCGCCTGTACACAGGTTATTCCCGGCGGTCTCAAAGCAATACATGCAGCCCAGGCATTTGCGGATATCCTCATCACGGCCTTCTATGGCCTTTACGCCCCATTCCGGATCAGCCAGCCAGGAGCGTCCCATGGCGATGAAGTCCAGATCCCCCGCTTCCAGGATCTGCTCGGCATAAGCCGGATCCCGAATCACCCCGGTAGCCGCCACGGGGATGGAAACCTGCTTTTTGACGGCCGCGGCAAAGGGGATCTTCCAGCCCTGAGCATAGGTAGTGGGTTCCACGATGGTGTTGCCCGTCATGTGAGTGCCGGAGGAAATGTTTAACAGCGCTACCCCCGCAGCTTCACATGCCTTCGCGGTCTCAATGGTATCATCAAGGGTCAGGCTTTCCGTGTACATGTCGTCTAAGAACTCCGTGCTGCTTAAGCGCACACTGATGGGGTAATCCTTCCCGCATACCCGTTGTATTTCCTCAATGATTTCCATCAGGAAGCGGCGGCGATTCTCCGGGGAACCCCCGTATTGATCTTCCCGGTGATTGTCAAAGGGAGAGAGAAACTGCTGAATCAGATAACCGTGGGCAGCGTGGATCTCCACCCCGTCAATGCCGGCGCTCTGGGCGCGCTTCGCCGCTTGCCCGAAGTCTTTTACCAGATCCTTCACCTCTTCGGTGGTCAGGGCCCGGGTGGGCTCCGGATCGACATAGCTGGGAATTGCCATGGAAGATACCAGCTCCGTCACTTTGGGGTTCAGCACCAGATGGGTTTCCCTGCCCGGGTGCTGCAGCTGAACAAAGATCCGGCTGTCATGGCGGTGGATCGCCTCCGCCAGTTTGGCAAAGCTCTCCACGGTGTCGTCTCTGGCCAGGGAGAGCTGATCGTATTCCCCCGCGCCGTGCAGTTCGTTTACCCTTGTGATTTCGGTGATGATAAGGCCGGCCCCGCCTTTTGCCCGTTCCTCATAGAAGCGGATAAAGTCATCCGTGGCCTGGCCGTTCGGTGAACCTACGCCCACGCCCATGGCCGTCATGATCAGCCGGTTTTTGGTCTCCAGTTTTCCGATTTTGCCCCGTTTCGCCAAGTGTTCATATTTCATTTCTTCATACCCCCCATCAGTCCCTTCCGATCATACCGGGTCGTCAGAAGCTTGGGCACTGCCAGATGGGGATCGGCCTCCCCGATCTTGACAAGCTCCTTCATCTCAATATCGTTTTCACTGTATGCCCCGCCCATGTTTTCCAGAACCGGCAGCTGTCCCCAGGGATCGTCCCCGCTGGACTTCAGCCGCACCGTGACCTTGCCGGGGGTCCAGATCCTGTAGGTGTACTCCGCCACATTGGAGTAGACGTTGACCTTCGAGAAAGAAGGTACCCCGTTCTCATCCGGCTCTATAAAAGGATGCATGTAAAAGCTGGTACCCCCGGATTTCCCCCCGTCCGAAGCGCCCGCGTAGCAGGCGGCCGCGCCGGGATTGTTGTACTCCCCGTCCAGCTTTACGGAAACGTCTGCCAGTACCACGCCGTGCCGGCGGGCGGTGGCCCGGACCGAACCGTCCTCCCGGATGATCTGAATGTCGTCCTCCTGTTCGCACATCTTTTTGGGCAGTCCGAATTTCTCCCTGCCGGGAAGAGTCGCCATCTCCGCTCCGGGGCCCGACAGCAGGAAACTGACGGGGTAGAGCCCCATCTGTGTGCCAAACTTTACATAGACTCCCAGCATGGCCTCCCGGTAGGGCAGGGTAAATGCGGGACTGTCAATGGTTACAATGTAGCCGGATACCAGCGGAAGAGCCGCTTCCAGAGGTTTCGGCACGATTCCGGCGATGGTCTGGAGATCACTTCGGTAAGTGAAGTACACCCCTTTTTCATCTCCCATCACCGAGATGGGATTTAATCCAGCTTCTTCCTGAGGAAGCTGGAAAGTAGCTTTCTTTTCCAACATTTTTGGAAATCCTCCTTCCTGTGTCTGAAACATCAAAAGGTGATTTATGCTATTAACCTTACACCTTTATCATACTATGATAAAATTTGTTCAGGAAGTCAAAAAATGGTTGTAATGCCACAATGATTTGTTGTATACTTCGGAAAAATCAAAGGTGTTTTCGATAAACCTCTGTTCACTCTTCATAGTGGCCCCTGCATGATAAAATAATAAGGTGTTCGCCTTCCATGGTGTAAGTCAGCCGGTTCTTATCGTCAATACGCTTACTTATGCCATCAGTATAACGTAGCAATTCTGCTTTCCAATTCCTCGTACTGCTCCATCCCGTTGCAATTCCCGAAGCAGCTTGTTTATTCGCTTCAACGTCTTTTTGTCCACTGTTGGCCAGTAGAGGAAGTCTGCTCAGGCTTCAGGTGAAAAGTAGTATACGCCATCTTCCCACCATTGCCTCCAGTTCATCCATTGTTTTTCCCGGTTTTCCGGGTGACAATCACCGTTACGGCCTCGTTCGTTACTTTGGCGCAGCAATCTTTAAATCGGCTCCGATCCATTGTGAGGTTAGTCACAATTAAGCGATATACCTCTTTCATACTATGTACCATATTTTGTACTGTTTATTGTACCATATATGGTTATCTAAATCAACTCTCTAATCCTTTTTTTGGCTCACGTGAAGAGTGTACATTTTGTCAATGATGTGAGACTAAAAAAAGAAAACAAGATAAAAGAGTGGATTTGTTTGTGTGGGGGATGTCGGCCGACAATTCACGGTACCGTTGATTGGGGGATTGCTGTCCGAGAACGGTCATTGGGTATGATTGGATCGGTACAGGTAACGCTTCATTTGCAATGGCAAGTCATTATAGGAGTAGAAGCAATTGTCCGTTGGACAAAATCAAGAGTTGAGGTACTGCTGTTTTCTCTGTAAGCATAAATAAATCGCTTTCGACAGGCCTCTTCTAACAAGGTGTATGGATAAACTTTTTTCCCATTTGTTCCTGCATAACAGACTTTTTGTTTCAACGCATGAGTGAGGCTTTGGAAATATGGTATCGGCGACAACCAAACCCGATGTCTTTTGTTTCCCGGTACAATTTCACCGCATAAATCCTCGTATTCACCTCATGTGGAAGATATTTCTTGACCTTTTTCTCTTCTTGCTTTACAATATCCATGGCGATTGAGTCCTTTCGTTAGGGTTTTGTGGGGCGTCACTCTATTCTAACAAACTCAGTCGCCTTTTTCTACCCCCCTTCCTCGGTCTCACATCAATTGGTACACTGCAATAGGTGAATGAATAAATTACAAGAGGCATTGACAAGCGGGTTTTTTTAAGATAGTATGTATCTGTACCCATGTATAGAGAGCACGATGTCATGAATAATTCGATACGGCACATTATCCGCACAAGGAGACGGACGTATTGATGTCATGGGTCACAGGGATTGAGCCGGATATCCTTTGAGCATGGAAGAAATCGAGGACTATGAGGAGTTCGGAATTTTTCCGGCGGTTTACGGCGGCAAGTTCCGAAACGGGATTTGAGCTTTTCAGCGATTATGACAGCAATGACAATAGACAATATTCTGTAAATTATGGCGAAGCCGGCTGGTCATTAAGATAGAATCCTGTCTATCTGAGAAGTCATGATGATCATATACATGAAATGGAGGTGAAATGCATGCGTTATGAAGGAAATATTTATCGTCCGCCAAGTGAATGGGACAGCTGCATACTGCAGGTGACAATCGGGTGTTCTCATAATGCCTGCACCTTCTGCGGCATGTTCAAGGATAAAAAATTCAGGGTTCGACCGCTTGACGAGGTGCTTGAGGATATTGATGCAGCCGGAGAGAGGTATGGGGATTCTGTAAAAAAGGTGTTCCTGTGCGATGGGGATGCGATAGCGGTCAAGACGCCGGATCTCCTGAAAATCCTGCACAAACTGAAACGCGCCTTTCCTAACCTGGAGGAGATTTCCACTTATGCAGGACCGAGAAGCACCCTGTCAAAAAGCGTCGAGGAATTGAAAGTTTTACATGAGGCGGGACTGACAAGGGCATACCTCGGAGTGGAATCCGGTGACGATCAGGTTCTGAGAGAAACCTGCAAGGGTGTTAACGCGGCGCAGATGCTGGAAGCGGGACAGAATCTCGTTAATTCCGGCATAGAGTTGTTCGCTATCATTTTGATCGGAC